>JAGREZ010000600.1:6328-6495 GCA_020446285.1 Geminicoccaceae bacterium | reverse complement strand
CGCCTATGCCCGCGAGCGGGTGCAGTTCAGGCCGATCATCGAACATGGCGATGTCCGGCGCATGCTCACCGACATGCGGGCGAAGATCACCGCGATGCGTGCACTCTGCCTCTATGCCGCCTCGTTCGTCGACCGCAGCGTCCATCATGCCGACGATGCCGAACGTC
>JAGREZ010000600.1:1234-6224 GCA_020446285.1 Geminicoccaceae bacterium | reverse complement strand
CATGGGCTTCATCGAGGAAACCGGCATCGCCCGATACTATCGCGACGCCCGCATCACGCCGATCTACGAGGGCACCAATGGTGTCCAGGCCATGGATCTCGTCGGACGCAAGCTGCAGATGGAGGAGGGGCGCCTGCCGTTCGGGCTTCTCGACGAACTCGAGGAAGATGCGGGCCGGGACGTACGGGACGCGATCACGACACTTCGCGAGGTGACACGGACCCTTCAGGCGGCGGGCAACGAGGATCGCGCGGCGGCCGCGAAAGCGTATCTCGACATGTTCGGCGCCGTCATCGGTGCCGCATTGCTCGAACGCGGTGCGCGGCAGGCGGCAAGTGATTCGCGCGGTGCGCCATGGCCGGTGCTCTCGCGGTTCTTCAATGCGACCTGCCTCGCTCCGGCACTGGCACTGACGGGTGCGATCAGCGGCGGCGCCTCCCTGCTTTCGCCGGCTGCGGAACCGCGCTGACGGTGTCATCAGCGGGGCCGAGCAGGGCTTTTGCGGTGTTCTCGTCGGTGATGATCACATTGACATAGCCCCGGCTGAGCGCTGCACGGATGATCGGCAGCTTTTCCCCGCCTCCCGAAGCGAGAACCGAGAGCTTCAGACGGCCGAGATCGAGGGGGCTCACACCGATCACCCGGCGGTTCATGGAATGATCGACGAGGTCGCCGTGCCGGTCGAGATAGTGTCCGAGCAGATCGCCGACGGCACCCATCGCCTTCAGCGAATCTGCGTCCTCCCCGGATACGAGCCCGAGCCGGCGGATGGTTCCAAGGGGCTCGACGTCGCCCACCGAGACGAGCGCCATGTCGACCGACCGGCCGCGCTCGATCACCTCGCCGATGGCTTCCTGCGCGAGGAATGTCTCGCGCGACTGCGGCGAGCTCGTGAATGTCGGGGCGGCCAGATAGTAGCATTCGGCGTCGAGAATGTCGGCGAAGCGGGAGGCGGTCTCGTAGGTGTTCAGCGCCGAGGCGCGGGTGAGACCGCCCATCAGCGAGACGACCGACACCCCGCGCCAGCGGCGATGCTCCACCGAACGGAGACTGGCGAGAAGGGTACGGCCCCAGCCGACGCCGATGGCCATGTTGTCGCCGAGCCGGTCGGACACGAAGGTGCCGGCGGCGCCGCCGATCACGACGGGAATATTCTCCGCGAGGGACGGCGTCGGTACCACGATGGCATCGTTGAGACGGAAATGCTTGACGAGCTCGCGTTCGAGTTCGACGCAGCTCGCCATCTTGGAATTGATGCGGATCTGCACGATCCCGCGCTCGCGGCACACGGCGAGCTCACGGTTCACCCTGACACGCGAAAGGCCGAGCTGTTCGGCGATCTGCCCCTGGGTTCGGCCCTCGACATAATAGAGCCACGCGATGCGCGTGCGCTGCTGGTCATCCTGATCGATCCGGAGCTCGTCGGCCGGGGCCGTCATGTCAGCGGCCATGGCCATCACCACCGGCCCGATCGATCCCGAGGCCGTCAAGTGCTTCCATGCGGCCCTCTCAGCGAGCGAAATCGTTCCACGGAACGACGAATGGCTCATCGTCGCGCACGGCGCGCAGGATGGCACGCGAAAGCGGCAGTCGCGCGGCATCGAGTTCCCCGCGTCCGATCATCGCGAGCATCGTGCCACCGACGGAAAGTGCGAGCTCCGCACCCTCGACCGTGTCCTCGGCCATGCGCTCCGCCTTGGCCCGGCCATAACGCCAGCCCGCGCCGAGCAGCCGGCCCATGCGGCTGTTGCGCCCGCCCTGCACCGTGACGTAGAGATCGCCGGTTCCGGCCAGTCCCCGCACCGTCGCCGGATCGCCGCCGAGCGCGCCGTTGATATGGTCGAGTTCGAGCAGCGCCTGATTGAACAGGCCGGCCGCGTGGTTGTGCATCTGCGCCTTGTTGTCCACGGGCTCCGAAATATCGAGCTGGCCGAGTGCGGCGCCGATACCGAGCGCCATGAAGTTCTTGAGTGCCGCACATGCTTCCACGCCGACGAGATCGGTGCTCGCCCTTGGGTGATAGTAGGGGGCATCGAGCATCGTCAGAACGCGGGCGATCAGAGCCGGATCATCGAACGATACGACCGTGCCGGTATGTCGCCGCACCGCCAGCTCACCGGCAATGCACGGTCCGCCGACACCGCCGACGGGACAGCCGAGTGCGGCCTCGACCCGTGTCGGAAAGATGCCGAGACGGCCGCTTTCGTCGATGAGCCCCTTGGTCAGCATGAGGATGGGTGGTTTGACGGAGGAAAGAAGCGGCTGAAGCCGGTCGATCGCCCATTCGACACCGGCGGAACTGACCCCGAGAACGACGAGATCGGCGCCGGCGTCGAGCACCGTTGCGAGATCCTCATGATGAAAGGCCCGGACACCCTGCGGCAGAAGGGCGTTCAGCTTCGGATGTCTTGCGTCCTTTCTGACACCCTCGATCAGCGCGCGGTCGAGATGGGTGCCGACCAGCGCCACCTCGCAGCCCGCATCGGCGAGGGGCAGCGAGAAGGCGCTGCCCATGACACCGGCGCCGAGAATGACGACCCGGCTCAAGCGCCCGCCTCCCTGCCGGCGAAGTCCGCGAGCGTGCCGCTCAGGGCGGCGATATCGAGAAAGGAGAAGCGATCGCGGATCTCGTGGGCATGAGCGACTGCCTGCCGGTAGGCGCCTGCATCGAGACCGATATCACCCGGTCCCCTGGGTCCGTCGCAGGCCCTGACGGCTTCGTCGAGCTGTGCGAGCGGCAGCATCAATGCCCCGAGTTCCGCCTGCATGCGGCTCCAGCCGTCGGCGAGCCGGCGATTGAGTTCATCCGCCTTCGCACCGTCGATCCGCTTGGCCGACAGGCCCCTGATGCATTCGCCCGCAAGCTCGCCGTAGCGGCCGCGCAGCGCATCCTCGTCGATGACGGTCGGACGAAGCACGGGCGGTGTCGGCGAGGCGAGCAGTTCCGTTTGCAGCCGGGTCATGGTGAAGGTCGCGACACCCACCTGCTCGCCGTGCAGCGAACCCGGATGCGGATCGACGAACATGTCGATGAAGTGACTGATCCCGTGCTCGCCCATCGAGCCCGAATGGCTGGTGCCGGAAATGACCACACCGAGGCCGCCGAGCGTCAGCAGCCGCACGAGCGCGGCCATGGCGTCATGATCGCCCTCGAGCAGCCGTCCGGTGCTCCCGAGAACGAGCGGTTCGTCTTCGAGCTGCATTTCGAACGGACTGGTATAGTAGGCGGTGTCCAGCAGGCGGTGCGACATCAGCCAGTCCACCTGTGCCACGGCACGACAGAGCGAATCGCCGACGCCGGCGCGGGTCATGCGGGCAGGTGCCGCCGCCAGCACGCCGAGATCGAAGAACACGCCGGCCGGGGCTTTCGACTTGAGGCTGTTCTTGTATCCGCCCGATGAAATGGATGCGGTGCTCGTGACATAGCCGTTCATCGAGGCGGCGGTGGCGAAGACCGCCGTCGGCCGGCCATCGGCGAACGTGGCGTGCTTGGCGAGATCGTTGAGCGTACCGGAACCGACGGCGACCACGGCATCGGCATGACGCAGGCGATCGCGCAGGGAAGCGGCGGTTTCCTCATCCGCGTGGGGATGGTCGAGCACGATTTCGATCGCCTCGCCGCCAATGGCGCTTGCGACCCGGCGAGCGAGCACGTCATGGGTATTCTCGTCCGAGACCACGGCCAGCCTGCCGGAAAGCCCGGCCTCGTGCAGGAGATCGGATTCCCTGCCGTCGAGCGATTCGCCGATGGCTATCCGCCGGATGGGACAATCCACCGGCTTGCCGGTTTCGGCCGGTGTGAACCGACCCTCGACGAAATCCTGTATCAACCGGTCACCAGGCACTGCGGTCAGTCTCCGCTCTTGAAGGTTGCAAGCGTTTCGAGAATTTCACGGTTTGCCGGATAGAGCTTTCGATAGGCATCCAGCAGGCGACCATAGGCGTCGGCATTCCGTTCCTGCGGCTGGAACTCCGTGTCACCCCGCGCCGCCATCGCCGCCGCCGCAGCATGGGCATCCGCGTACCATCCCGCCCCGACAGCGGCGGTGATCGCCGCACCCAGGGCGGAAGCCTCGACCACGTCGGAACAGAGTACCGGCTTGCCGGTCGCATCGGCGACGATCTGGCACCAGGTGCGGCTCCTCGAACCGCCGCCGATGGCGAGCAGCTGGTCGATCGGCTCGCCCAGCACCTTCCCGATCTCGGCATAACCCATGGCCAGATCCAGCGCGATGCCCTCCATCATCGCCCGATAGAGATGGGCGCGCCCATGCTCCGCGGATAGCCCGAGAATGGCTCCGCGCGCGTCATTGTTCCAGTAGGGCGTCATCACCCCGCCCCAGTAGGGCATCAGCAACAGTCCCTCGGACCCTACCGGCAAGGCCGCGGCTTCCCGTTCCAGGGTCGCGTAGATGTCGGGATCGGCATCCGTGTCGGCGCCGAAGACTCCCTTGACGAACCAGTCGACGAGAAAGGTGCCCGTGCGCAGGCAGACCTCGAAAATGAAGCCGTCGCCCGACAGGCTCGCCATGGTCCGGAACGCCGGATCCGTTGCGTAGTCCGGGCTGTAGACACCTGAAACACTGGCCGTACCGAGATTGAGATAGGCGCTTCCCGCACCGAGCGTGCCTGTGCCGAGCCCTGCCGCCTGTCCGTCGCCGCCACCGGCGACGACCGGCGTTCCCGCGCCGAGCCCGGTCACTTCCGCAGCGCTGGCGCTGACCCGACCGAGGACCGTTCCCGGTCGTTCGGCGCGCGGCATCTGCCCGGTGCTCAGTCCGAGCAGGTCGAGGATCTCCGTCGAATAGCGGTGATGACCGAGATCGAAGAAGCCGGTGGGATCGGCGCTCGCCCAGCTCGTCGCGAATTCGCCCGTGAGCTGCAACACCAGGTAGGCATGAACCTCGGCGACCCGTGCGGTTCGCTCGAACAGTTGCGGTTCCTGCCGCCTGAGCCAGTGGGCGCCATAGAGACAGGGTGTCGGGTCCGG
>JAGREZ010000600.1:0-1203 GCA_020446285.1 Geminicoccaceae bacterium | reverse complement strand
GCCCGGACAGGATGCGGACATCCTCCCGGCCGCGCTCGTCCAGCCAGGTGATGCCCGGCGAGATCGGCGTATCGGTCTCGTCGAGAAGGACGAAGGTCTCACGCTGATTGGAGATCGACAGGGCGGCGACCCTCGAAAGATCGATCTTGCGCGAAAGGTCGCCCAGTGCCGCAACCAGCGAGGTCCACCATTCCCGGGCATCCTGCTGGAAGAACAGCGGTCTTGGACTCTCCATGCCGATCGGGGCGCGGCCCTCGGCGACGAAGCGTCCATCCCTGTCGAATGCGACAGTCTTGGTTGCGGTTGTACTGCTGTCGATACCGATGACGAGATCAGCGGCCATGACGTTTCCCGAATGACCCGGCGCAAATGACCCGGCAAAAAGACGTATGTACGTTCGGGACGAACCGGCGGCGTCGTTCCCGCCGCCGGTTGCCCGCTCGATCAGCCGCGGAAGGGCGCGGCCAGCTCGTTGGTCTTTTCGGCGATGACAGCCATCGCCGCTTCCGGTGAATCGTGCTGGCCCGCCAGCAGCTTGCCCAGTTCGACCGGAATGACATTGTTGGCGATTTCCGCCCAGCTCGGCAGATCCGGCTCCGAGCCCATGCGGTTGTTGATCGTCCACTCGATGGCCGGGAAGTGACGGGTGGTGCCGGCACCCGGCGCTGCTGCGGCGAGCACGCGCTCGTCCTTGAAGGCCGAGAGCCGGACGGGCGAGGCACCGCCACCGACGGTCGAGGAACGCGCCACGACGTCCTTTGACGTGACCCACTGCATGAACAGCCAGGCGGCATCGGCATTCTGCGAGTAGCGCGAGAGCGCGATCGACGAACCGCCCTGATGGCCGATATGCGGGATCTCGTTGAAGCCGGTTTCTGCGGGCGTGCGCAGGGCCGCTTCCTCGGGCGGAACGGCCGCTTCCATGAGACCGCCGCCGACCTTGCTGTCGCCGCCATCGAGACCGGGGAAGAACTCGCCCCAGCTGATACACTGGGCGGCAATGCCCTGCGCCATCGACTGCCACTGGCCGTCCCAGGTCCAGGTCTTGGCGTCCGGCGGCATGTAGTTCACCAGATCGAGCATGTATTGCAGGCCGCGCATGCCGGCCTCGTCATTGCCGGTGAACATGCCGTCCGGGCCGAAGATCGAGCCGCCATGCGCCCAGAGCCATGCCGTCCAGTCGCATTCGAGGCTGTAATGGCC
>JAGREZ010000599.1 GCA_020446285.1 Geminicoccaceae bacterium | reverse complement strand
GTGAGCCAGTCCCGGCAATCGCGAAGAGATGGTCGAAGAAATGCTCGTCGATCCGCAAATCGGCCCGCTCGAGCCAGGGCCGCGCCCAGGCGTCCGCCGTTTGGTCGCCGAGCTTCACATCGCGCGCGCCGCCTTGAACAAGGGACATGAGTGGAAATTTCAGGACCGGATTCTGGAGCCTGCGGGCATTGTCGATCATCTCCCTGGCCAATTGCGCCACGCGATCCTTCTGCGCCGGATCGAAGAGGGTCTTCCACTGGTCGGCATCGGCGATCGGCACTTCGCGGCGATGGTGGCCCCTCGTTCCTGTCTTGCCGTGTTCTCTTTCAGTGACATCAAATCTCACAGTCATGGGGACACAATCCAAGCCATCACTCCATTGCAGCAGCGTTGGACGTTTCCATTCCTCGCTGTCGAACAGCACGGCACTCATGACCCGATAAGTCGGCTTTTGATTGTAGGCTGCGCCGTCCTGTGCCCGATTGATTGGGATCCACGGATCACCGAGATTGCCTTTCAGATCCGCCGCAGCGATCCGGGCAGCCTTGCTGCCAGCAGTTCTTGCGGTGATCTGCTTTTTGTCTCTCTGGTCAAGCTTGACCCGACGGCAGATCTCGATGAACCACGGATCGAGGCAATCGAGGTCTATCTGGCTTTCGCCATCCCAAGGCCGGCACCAGAGCAGGGTCGTTCCATCATTTTCGGCGAAAATGTCATACTCTCGCAGATTCGCCTCGCGTGATGCCAGAAGCAGTCCCACATCCCGCCGCCAGTGAGCGCAAATACCGCCTCGCGGCACCAGACTGACAAAGGGGCGCGTAGCGTAGCTACTTTTCATCCGGGCAATGCCGTAATTACCAGACCCAAAATATCCGCCCGTAGTCTGCAGCAACACCAGCGCGACGATCCAGGCGGAAGGATCGGCATCTCTGGCCGTCGCCTGCTTCACACCGTGGTTCTTCGACGTCACCAGCACATCGAGATCGTCGGGCGTCTGAATGGTCGATTTGTAGGGATCAGCACTTCCTTTCGGAATGGGCGGCTGCATGAACGCCGGTTCGTGCAGATCATCGACCACCAGACGCCAGGGCTCGTCATCGGGCCACTCGGGTGTCAGCCCGCGCAGAATTTCGCGCCAATGCTCCGGATCATCGGGAATATCGCACGATCCCGAACGATGCAGGGCGAGCGCCGCCAGCTGCACCATGAACGCATGCCACGGCATCTGCTGGTGCGGACGCAGAAACGGCAATTCCCGCACATCGTCGCGAGCATAACTTGCGAAAAGGTCGGGAAGGCTTGTCACCTGCGGCCCGCTTTCCCGGCAAAGCGATGGCAGCAAAGGGTCGCTCAGCAGATTCATCGATCCGGTTCCTTTGCGCGAGAGAGCCCGTGCCTCCCGTAAGTGAGTGTCCGGTCACAGAGCTTCAGGATCTCGTCGCCATCAGCCTCCAGAACCGCCTCCTCCGGCAGATCATCGGGCGCCATCCAGCGCGGCACCCTGAGATGGGTAAGCCGATTGCCGAAGGGGGAAGTAAAGGGACGGTCGAGCGGAAGCAGGAGATCGCGAAGCCCGAGACGTGTCGCCAGCTTCTCGGCGGAATCCGGCCATACCGTCTTCGAAAAGTTGACGCTGAAATCGATGCTGTTTGCCTTGCCAAACAGACCTTGCTGGAGATTTCTTCCGAAATGGCCCTGCCAGCTCGACATCCACGAAGATCCGAGCTCTTCCGCGAGGTTCCTCAGGATCCCGGAATGCGTTCCCTGCTCGACCAATCGGCGATTGTCGGCCGGTATGCGCCAAACAGGCAGTTCGGCAACCAGCCGTCTCGTGGCTTCGACCGAAACAATATTGCTGTAGGCGCCTTTTGCACCGATCCCGTGCCGGCCCCGATGCAGAAAATCCGACAGGTTTTCGGCATCCGGCACCAGAACCACGCATCGAGGCGTCGCGAAACCGGCCGGACGATCACCGCGAACATGCCGGTGCAGGCGCCCGATACGCTGCAGCAGCACATCGACAGGAGCGAGATCGGTGATGAGCAGATCGGCGTCGACATCGAGCGATTGTTCGAGCGTCTGGGTCGATACGACCAACGCCGCCCCCGCCGGCGCGCTCTTGCCGAAGCGCGCTTCGACAGCAAGATCCAGCAAGCGCCTGTCTTCGGCCGCGAACCGGCCATGATGCAGCGTCGCCACACCTTCGACCCGGAACAGCGCAGGATGATCGGCCACGAGGAGCCTCTCGATATGTTCCTGCGTCTCGACCGCGGTTGCCACGCTGTTGCGCAGGACGATGACACGAGCACCATCCGCGGCGGCCTCCGCCGCAAGTTCTGCCACCGCGCCGGGATCGTCCATGAGCGGCCGGGGATCGATCGTAACCGCCTTTTCCGCAATCGTTTCGCGAATATCGACCGGATCGCGGTAGTTCGGTGTGATACGCGGATAGGCCGTGGTCATCGCCTCATGCGCCGCCGGCGGTGTACGCGTGCCGTTCACGAGGCGTTCGCGTGTGCCTGAGCCGAGCGTCGCCGACATCAACAGCACATGCCCGCCGCATGCCCGGAACAGGTCGATCAGCCGCTCGCTCAGAACCGTCATGTAGCTGTCGCTGGCATGCACTTCATCGATGACGAGCAGATGCCGAACGAGGCAGGCCGCGCGAAGATGGGCATGTTTGACGGCCAGCGCCGCCATCAGCGCCTGATCGATGGTCCCGACCGCGAAGCCCGCCGCCATGTAACGCTTGGGCTGCTCGGCCGCCCAGCGCGCACCCGGCCGATCTCCCGTTTCGTCATCGCTCCACTGCACGCGAAAATCCGGCAGGCTTCTGCCCTTGGCCTCACCCCTTCGGAAATATCCGGGCACGGCGAGCAAGGCTTCGACCGTACCCGCGCCCCAGGTCCGGTTCAGCCATTCCTGCATGCGCCCATGCAGCTGGACGGCGGCGGAACGAAGCGGGACCGCGAAGTAGCAACCATCGACCCGACCGGCCTCCATGAGACGGCTGGCCCAACGCAACGCTGCCTCGGTCTTGCCCGATCCCGTCTCGCTCTCGATCAGCACGACCGAGCCTGAGCAATCCGGCAGATCGAGCCCGTCAATCGCGGCCTGCGCGGGCCTCGGGGATGGGACTCCGAACTGGCGACTGAAATCCACAAGCGGCGTCGGCACCGGCGGCGTGAGAAAGCCGATGTCCCGCAAAACCGTCTCGGCGCGGGCTTTCGCGAATGCCGGGCGCGGCGGATCACCCGTCTCGGAGAACGGAAACCATGCGCTGTTGGAACCGATCCAGTCGGCGAGCATGAGCAGGCCGGCAAAGAGGTGCTGAAAGGCCGGAGCGCCGGGCAATGCCGGAGCCTCAACCCCGAAAGCGCCCGTAAACTGCGCTCGCCCCGCCGCCGCCAACGCTTTCAGCTGTGCAAACGGTGCCCCATCGTCGGTAAGCCAGCTCTCGACCAGATAGCCATCCGAACCCGGACGAAACTGAAGTTCCGGGGTCTTGCCATGATGCGCGAACACAGCTTCGAGATAATCGCCAATCGCACGTCCACCCCAGCACTGAAGTTCCGGCAGGTCGATCGCTTTTGCAAACCTGTCGAACAGCCGGTCATCCAGCAGTGGCCGGAGCGCGCTGAGATGCCCCACCGGGCGTACGGAATGATCCAGACACCTTGCCTGAAACCCGGCGGAACATTTACCCAGATCGTGCAGAAAGGCGAGAAACGCGAGGCGCTGCTTTTGAACCG
>JAGREZ010000598.1 GCA_020446285.1 Geminicoccaceae bacterium | reverse complement strand
TCGGGCAGGCCGGTCACGATCTCGGAGAACTTGCCGAAGAACTGGTCGGCCATCTTCTTCGACGTGCCCTGGATCAGACGCGAGCCGATCTGCGCGAGCTTGCCGCCGACCTCGGCATTGGCGGCGTAGCGCAGGATCGTCCCGTCGCCATCCTCGGCAAGCGATACATCGGCCCCGCCGCGCGCGAAGCCGGCCGCACCGCCCTTGCCCTCGCCGGCGATGGTGTAGCTTTCCGGTGCGTTGATGTTCTCGAGCCGGACATTGCCGCCGAACTTTGCCTTCACCGGCCCGACCTTGGCCGTGACCTTCGCCTCGAGTTCGGTATCGGAATGCTTGATGAGCTCCTCGCAACCCGGAATGGCCTGCCTGAGGATGTCGGGATCATTGAGCGCCGCCCACACCTTCTCGCGTCTGGCCGGAATGCGGTATTCGCCGCTCATGTCCATGAGGTATCTCCCCGAGGTCGCGTTTCCCGATTCAACTATGATGCCTCTACACCGACACCAGCCGGCCCGCAAGCAAGAGCGCCCCCCGAAACCGTGCGGGTCGGGTGTGGGCGGGTGAAGCAGCCCCTCGACGGTGGTCGACAAAGCGGGTAGTCGAAAATCACAAGGAGAGGAGGAAATGATGAGCGAACCCGACAGCGGGTCGCCCGTGACCGCGGCTGAGCTGCGGGAACGTGCGATCCTGGCCGGCCAGGAGCTTTCGCGCGAAGTGCAGGCGATTGCCCGTGGCCTCGATTTCGACATCGAGCCGTCCGGCTTCATCGTGGCACTCGAGGAATGGGCCGGCGATGCGGACGAAGTTGGAAATGATGCGGGGGAGGGGCGGTCGTGAGCGATATTCTCGATCTGAGCCTCGCCGAGCTCGCCGATGCCATCTACATGCGCAAGATTTCCTCGAAGGAGGCGGCCGGGGCGTCCATCGACGCCTTCGCACGCCATGGCGAACGGCTGAATGCGGTGGTCGGGATCGACGCGGACCGCGCGCTGGAGCAAGCCGCGATCCTCGATGACGAGCTCACCTCCGGGCGCCGCCGGGGACGTCTTCACGGCGTGCCGATGGCGCACAAGGACATGTTCTACCGATCGGGACGGCCGAGCGTCTGCGGCACCACCCTTCGCCGCGATTTCGTGCCCGATGTCACCGCCACCGCCCTTGCCCGTCTCGACGATGCCGGTGCGATCGACATGGGCCGTCTCAACATGGTCGAGTTCGCGCTCGGCATCACCGGACACAACCGCCACACCGGCCATCCGCGCAATCCGTGGAACACCGCTCACATTACCGGCGGCTCGTCGAGCGGTCCGGTCGCCTCGGTCGCCGCCCGGCTTATCCCGGCATCGCTGGGTTCGGATACGGGCGGCTCGATCCGCGTTCCCGCCTGCTGCACCGGTCTCGTCGGACTGAAGCCGACCTATGGCCGCATCAGCCGCTTCGGTGCGATGCCGCTGTCGCAATCGCTCGATCATGTCGGCGTCTTCACCCGCACCGCCCGCGATACGGCGATCCTGCTCGGCATTCTCGCCGGACACGATCCGCGCGACCCGCTCTCCGCGCATCACCGCGTGCCGGACTACGAGCATGGTCTCGAACATGGTCTCGAAGGGCTGCGGGTGGGCTATGTCGCCGCCTCCGACGAGGTGGACATGGCCGACGAGGTGGTGGCGCTGCTGGAGGAGTCCCGCGCGGCGCTGGCGGATCTTGGTGCCGAACTGGTGGAGATCCACCTGCCGGACATCGCCCCGCTCAATACCATGCGCCGCTGCCTGATGTTCAGCGAGGCGACGGCACACCATCTCGATTTCCTCGAAGACATGCGCGACGGCTACACGGCGGAGACGCTCGCGCGCATGGAACCGGGGCTCGGCATCGACGCCGCGAGCTATCTTCGCGCACGAAGCTGGCGAAGCGTCGCGCTGAGGCGCTTCATGGCGGAGACCTTCGCCGGCTTCGACGTGCTGCA
>JAGREZ010000597.1 GCA_020446285.1 Geminicoccaceae bacterium | reverse complement strand
GCATCGGCGGCTCGTTCGAGATCGCGAATGGGTGGCGGCGATGCCGTCACGTCCCCCCTGTCGGCTGAACCGAGCCAGCTTGCACGGCCGGCTGCCACCTGGTTCCTGTGGATGATACTGACATCGCGGGTGAGCCTGCTGGGGCCGACGGTCATGCCGAGCTTGTAGAAGAACGGGCGCAGGCTCAATCCACGCAGGGTCTCCACGAAAGAACGCGGGCGGATCGACCCGTCGGCGGGCAGTGGCGGCCGGTTGGAACCTTCACCGCGCAGCAGGTCGAAGATCATGACCGGCCGGCCGGTCTCGCAAGCCTCGGCAAGCATGGACATGGAATCGCAGGTCACGATCAGTCGGTCGGCATGCGCCAGAAATCCCATATAGGGATTGTCGGTCGCATCCGCTGTCCACCGGTAGATGACGGCCGGGACATCGACATGCCGTTCGAACGCGTCGATGGCGGCCGGCGGCGTGCGCGCGCTCGTCGTTACCATGAGCGATCCCTGCGCCCGTGCCGCGAGGTCGTTGGCATAGTGGCCGAGAAGTTCGCCATTCTCGCGATCCATGTCATAGGGACCGGCATTGCCACCCATGATGACCGCGATGCGCGGATGCGGCAGATGGGCGAGCCGGTCATGCCAGAGCTTGCGCGCCTCTTCGAGACGCCCGCGATTGACCCGGTGCAGCGGAGCCTCGTTGTGCAGGATGTTGGATTTGTCCGGCAGGCGGTATTGCGGTGTGGTGATGATGAGATCGAAACATTCATGCAGGGCCCATGGCCTGCCGACATGAACGAGTCTGACCCGTTTTTCACCGGCCTGCTTGCGGATCCAGCGAACCAGCGGTTCGTTGCGGCGGCCGGCGGAGATGATCAGGTCCGGCCAGGGCGGTTCGAGCGGCGACGAGCGTTCGCCGACGAGACCGGCAAGGGTGGGACCGGCGAAGAGATTGGTGAGGATCTCTGTCTTGCGGTAGACGAGGTGTTTCTCGATGACCGGCCAGCCGAGTGCTTCGGAAAGTGCCCTGAGCTGGCCATTGTCGCCGGCCTTGTGGCCGAGCATGAGCCAGGTGCGGGGATGGTCATTCAAATGTCGATACCCCGCAGCCGGTAGACATGACGGGGCCAGCGGCGCTTGAGGCAGAGCCAGCTTTCGGGCTTCTCCGTTATCCATGTCTCGAAGAGCGCATAGGCCGTCCGGGTCATTTCGATGGCCTGTTCCCTCGGACTGTCGAGCGCCGGATCGGGTTTGATCGCATCGAGGAATGTGACACGGAAATGCGCGTCCTTCTTGCGTTCGATACGAACCGGTACATAGTCCACGCCCTGACGGATCGCCAGCATGGCCGGGGCTATTCCCGACGGGGTGTCGTGACCGAAGAAGGGAACGGGTTCGCCATCGTCGTAGCGCTGGTCGAGCAGGACACCGAAATTGCGCCTTGCTGCCAGTGACCGCAATATGGCGCGTGCTGCCTGCTGGCGCGGTATGAGGCCCACGCCGAGTGCCTGCCGATGATGCCGGATCATCGTGTCGACATCCTCGTTCGCCTGCGGCGAGTAGAGTACGTCGAGCGGAAAACCCACCTTGCGACTGCAGCCCGCGGCAAGCTCCCAGTTGGCGAAATGACCGGAAACGAGGATGGCCTGACGCTCGCCGCGGCGAAGCGGTTCCATGTCGTACTGCTCGATGATCTCGAGGCGATCGGCGGCCTCGTCGACGCAGATCGTCCCGAAGTTCGGGAACTCGCCCATGACCCGACCGGTTTCGCGCCAGGCCCTTTTCGTCAGATCGTCCAGATCGTGTTCGCCCAGATTCGGCATCGCAATGGCGAGATTTGCCCTGAGATGGGCCGATTTCGCCAGATGCGGGCCAATGGTGCCCAAAAGCAGTGCACCGAAACGTCCGGCCCGATCCGGCCCGATTCGCGCGGAAATCCACCAGACGATTC
>JAGREZ010000596.1 GCA_020446285.1 Geminicoccaceae bacterium | reverse complement strand
CGGCGTTCATGATGATGATGGTCCCTGAAGTCATGCCGTTGCGGCAGTTTCGGGCAACCTGCCACGCTCACGGCACGCCGGGCCGTGGCAATGCTTCGGGGGCATACGGGGCTGCGGGGGCATCGGGGGAAGGGATCGGGAGAGCATACGGGGGAGCGCCGGATGCCTGCTCCCTCTACCAGCTACCAGCGTGTTACGCTTCGCCGGCGGGCAGCGGCTGATCCGGGGTCGTGGCGAGGGGCGGTGTTCCGGTCGGATATAGGCGCGAGGCGAAGGCCGGTCCGTCGGAGCTGCGCACCACCAGCGTCGGTGCCCAGACTTCCTGGAACACGCTCGCCGGGCGGCCGGCGATCACCGCGAGCAGCATTTCGGCGAGGCGGCGTCCGGCCGCGCGGCTGTCGATGCGCACCGTGGTCAGCGGCGGATCCATGAGTGCCGCCGGGGCGATGTCGTTGTAGCCGATGATGGAGACATCCTCGCCCACCTCGAGCCCCTCGCTGCGCACGGCGACGATGGCCCCCATGGCCGCCATGTCGTCGATGCAGACGATCGCGGTGGGCGGATGGTCGAGGCGCAGCAATCCGGTCGCCGCATGGAAGCTGCCCTCTTCCTCGTAGGCGGTGACGGTGACGAGTTGCGGATCGATGTCGAGCCCCGCCTCGTTCAGCGCCCGTTCGTAGCCCCGCAGGCGCAGATGGTTGAACATGTAGCCCCGCGGCGCGCCGAGAAAGGCGATCCGCCGGTGCGAGAGGCCGAGCAGGCGCCGCGTCGCGATGTAGCCCGCCTCCTCGCAATCCGCATCGAGGAAGGCGTGATCGCCGGAGACCTCGCTGCGGCCGAAGGAAACGAACGGCATCCCCGCCTCGAGCAGGAAGGCGATGCGCTCGTCGTCGCGTCGGGTCCGGTCGAGGACGATACCATCCACCCGCCGCTCGTCGACCAGCCGCCGATAGCCGCCGAGCGGATCGCCGCCGGCGCCGCGGGTGGAGATCACGAGGTCGTAGTTCAACCGGGTGAGCACCTCGCTCATGCCGGCGAGGAGCTGTGCGAAATAGGGATCGTCATAATAGCCGCTGACATCGCCGAGCACGAAGCCGATGGTCTCGGTCATGCCCGAGGTCAGCCGGCGGGCCTGGGCGTTCGGCGTGTAACCGAGCAGGCGGGCCTGCTTCTCCACCCGCCGGCGGGTCTTCTCGCTGACGTCCGAATAGCCGTTGAGCGCGCGCGAGACGGTCGTCATGGACAGGCCGAGAACCTGCGCCAACCCCTTGAGGTCGATTCGCTGTGACGGGTTCGAATGCATGGTTCCTGATAGTCTCAAAGCGCTTTGGGCGTCAAATCCGTCGCATCGGGAAAAGCACCGGAATGATTGTTCTTTGAACGCCCCGGGACCGCCCTGGCCGCAACCCGCCGGCCCGCACCGCCGCCGATCCCGCGGGCGCAGGAGAATTCGCGCCCGCCCTTCCGCATCGCAAAAAAACCGGCCTGCTTCAGCGGGCGGCGATGGTGAGCATGCCCGACGCCAGATCCACATCGCCGAGACGGGCGAGAAGATCCGCGCCGATCACGGTGCCAGCGGACGGATCGCGGGCGATCCCGAGCGTGACGCCGGCAAGCGAACGGCCCTCGATGGCGATACTCTTCACATAGACCGACGAAAGGTCCTCCGCCGCGGCGAAGCCCGCCCGCGCGAGCAGCTCCGCTCCCGCCACACTCTGCTGCAGCGAGGGATCGACGATCGCGTCGACCAGCGTGCCGCCCGGCGTGCTGCCAATGACGAGTTCGACGTGAAACCGTCCGTCGCCGGCCATGTTCAGCCGAAGCGGTGCTCGCGGATCGGGGCGGACGAACGCGCCATCCATGCCGAAATCATCCATGCCGGTATCGTCCCCGAAGCGGGGCACGGCATCGCCGGCGCCGGTATCGTACAGCCCGTATCCCACCGCCGGAGCGATCCCGTCGATGAACGAAACGGCGCTGTCACTGTCCGCGATCATCGGACCGCCGAACATGACCGCGAACGCCAGCGCGAACACGCCGAACGATGCCCGCCAGTTCACGCGGCGGCCCGCCGGCGGATAGTAGCTGTGCGCACGCGGAGCGATATTGACTGTAAAACGATCACCGGGACTGTACATGTCGGACCCCTGCGAATTGGTGGCAGATGAACCCTACCCCGAACGCCGCCCCCGGTTCCTAACAGGACAGGTTAACCGCCACACAGGCAACACCGGCGTATGCCCGCCGGTTAACGCTTTGTTGATGAACCGACAGCAAC
>JAGREZ010000107.1:15290-18643 GCA_020446285.1 Geminicoccaceae bacterium | reverse complement strand
ATATCTAACGCAAATTGAGCCTTGCCGAAACTGTAGCGCCAGTACTGCGCTCCGCTCTCCTGGCGCTGAAGTCTCGGCTTGCCGAACAGTGCAACCACATTGCTCGCATCCATGCCGATCAGCTGGATGTTCTCCTCGAGCACGGGAGGCGGTGATGTCCAGCGGGAATTCCAGCCCGTATCGCCAGACTCGAGATAGGTCGAGAGATCGACCCGCTGATCGGTGCAACCGGCAACCATTCCCAGTGCAGCGACCATACCGAGTCCGCGTAATCGGCTAGGTTGAGAAATTGATCGCAAGAACTGGCTGCTGCCCACGGAACCGGAACTCCTATCAGGATCGTTCGAATGATTGCTGATGAGGGCTAGTGCTCAGGCGCATTCACATCGTTCATTCACCCGAGCACTAGTTCCTTGTTTTTGCATCAATTTATCAGTCAGATCAGTATGACCTGTCTGGATCGATGCACTAGATACCACCGTCGCCGTCGAGCATCGAAACGGAGCCCTGCAAACGGCCACCGCGCTCGATCTCGATCTCGCCATAGCGGACCGTGCCCTTGACCTGGCCGGTGCTGCGGATGAGCAGACGATTGCGAACGGTCAGCTCGCCTTCGTAGATGCCGCTGATCTCGGCTTCCTCGACCTCGGCCTTGCCTTCGGTAAAGCGGCCGGACTCGGCGATCTCGATCGCACGGGTCTCGTTGAGCGTCACCTGCACACTGCCTTCGACGACGAGGCGGTCGCAAGCGGTGATCTCGCCGGCGAGACTGATGCCCTGTCCGACGATCAGGCGCTTGCCCTGGGCATCGGTCTGGGTCGCGGTGGGACGCTGGGTCTGGGGCGAGGCGGAAGCAGGTGCCGCGGAAGGCGCGCTCGCGCTGGGATTGGTGGGGATCTCGGGCTGGCGACGCGGCATGTCCGGCTGCGTCTGCGGGCGGGCGAATGCGGGTTCCTGATTTCCGTCAGCTGGGCTGACGGGATCGTTGTCTTTCCTGCGAAACATCGTTTGTTCCCATTGAACGACTGGTGGGCAGAAGTGCCGCAGCGCTCTCGCCTTCCGGGAGAGCTTAACCCGGCAAAGATGAAAAAAGGATTAGCCGCAAGGCCATGAGCAAGTCAAACCATAACGCGAAGCTTCCGTGGATTGGGATATAGTCAAAATCAAAAACAACTACAGGTTGAAATTTGGTGGTTTTGTCATGTGATGAAATCGATGCGTCATGAATGCAACACCCAGCAACGGCACGACCAGGTTGATGAACGGGATCGTCAGCGAGAATGCGATCAAGACCCCGGCCAGCCAGATTCCGGGCCGTAACTGTCGTCGCAGTGCGGCCAGTTCTCCGGGAGTTTTTCGTCGCAGTGCGACCGCATCGAAATATTCCCGACCGAGTAGCCAGCCGTTGAGGGCGAGATAGATGAGAATGTTCGGGCCCGGCAGCAGATAGAGCGGCAGGACGAGAATATTGAGGAGCAGCGCCAGCCCGGCGAATGACATGCCCTCCCGCAACGACTCTGCGAGGGACTGGTGGCGCGCCGGCGGAAGCGACGGATAATAGCGCGCCTCGACCGCGTCGCACAATTCGTCGGTGAAGAAGCCGAGCGTTGAGGAAACGACGAGTGGAAATGCGAACCATGCAAGCATGCCGGCGCCGAACAGCCCGGCACCTTGCACGACCATGTCGAACCATCCGTAGCCGCTTGCGGCGAAGAAATGCAGAAGTTGCCACAGCGTGGCGACCAGAACGACGAGGACGGCGACTGATGCGCCGATCGCGGCGAGGAGCTGCCCCCGGCTGCGCGGGTCGCCGATCTGCGCGATGGCCTTGAAAAGATCCTCGATCATACCCAGTGCGGTCTCCCGGAGCTTGGTCCTTGTATCGGCCGGTCGGTTCCGATAGGGCCTCATGTCGCGTGGCATTCCAGAGTTATCAATATCCGGAGTAAAAATTCACATGGCAGAACTTGCCGGTACGGGTCGCAGATTCGAGGTTCTCGGGATCGGCAATGCGATCGTCGACGTTGTCGCGAATGTCACGGATACACTCGTCGCCGATCTCGGGCTGGAAAAGGGAGCGATGACGCTCGTCGACGAATCCCGCTCCGAGGAACTCTATGCGAAGATGCCGCCGGGGCGGGAGGTTTCCGGCGGGTCCTGCGGCAACACGATCGCAGCCGTGGCCTCGATGGGGGGGCGTGCCGCCTATATCGGTCGTGTCCGCGACGACCAGCTCGGGAAGGTGTTCGCGCATGATATCCGCGCCGCCGGCGTGACCTTCGAAAGCCGGCCCGGCACCGATGGCCCGGCAACCGCCCGCTGCCTCGTCTTTGTCACCGACGATGCCCAGCGCACCATGCAGACCTATCTCGGTGCCTGCGTCGAGCTGGGACCGGACGATGTCGATCCGGATATGGTTCGCGATGCTTCCATAACCTATCTCGAAGGCTATCTCTGGGACCGGCCGGAGGCCAAGGCGGCCTGTCGCAAGGCTGCGGATATCTGCCGCGATGCGGGAACGAGCCTGTCGCTCACGCTTTCGGACGCCTTTTGTGTCGATCGATGGCGCGACGAGTTTCGTGAACTCGTGAGGAATGAGGTCGACATTCTCTTCGCCAACGAAAGCGAGATCCTCAGTCTTTATCAGGCGACCGGATTCGATGAAGCGTTGGCACAGGTGCGAGCCGATGTCGGTCTCGCCGTGTTGACGCGGGGCGCCGCGGGCTCGGTCATCGTTCAGGGTGAGGAGACGTTCGGGATTGCGCCGGTCGCTCCGGCACGGGTGCTCGACACGACGGGCGCTGGCGATCTGTACGCGGCAGGTTTCCTCCATGCGCTGAGCCTGGGTCACGAACTGCCGGTCTGCGGGCAGGTCGCTTCAAAAGCTGCCTCGATCATCATTGCCCAATATGGTGCACGGGCTGAGCAACCGCTCGACCGCCTGCTCGCCGAGGCAATCGGCTGACAGGCGATCAGACAGGCGAGGGCATGGTCCCGCTGCTCTTTGCGAATGCAGGATTGCCTCAACCGGCAGATGCGAGTGCCTGGTCGAGGTCGGCGATGATGTCGTCCGCCGTCTCTATGCCCACCGAAAGGCGGACGACATCGGGCCCCGCGCCGGCGGCGATCTGCTGTTCTTCGGTGAGCTGGCGGTGGGTCGTCGAAGCCGGGTGGATGATGAGTGAACGCGTGTCACCGATATTGGCGACGTGGCTGATCATCTGACAGTTGTCCACCACACTGATACCCGCCTTATAGCCGCCCTTGACACCGAATGTGAAGAGCGCGCCGATGCCGTTCGGGCAGTATCTGTCGACATTGGCGGTTCGGTTCTGCGGCAGCCTCGCATAGGA
>JAGREZ010000107.1:10252-15200 GCA_020446285.1 Geminicoccaceae bacterium | reverse complement strand
TGCATGATGAGAAAGGCATTGAACGGCGACAGGCACGGTCCCATGTCGCGCAGGCCGATTGCCTTGTTCCTCACGGTAAGTGCGAGATTGCCGAAGGTCTCGTGAAAACGGACGCCATGGTAGGCGGCACACGGCTCGCTCATATGCGGGAACTTGCCATTGCTCCAGTCGAAGGTGCCACCCTCGACGATGATTCCGCCGACCGAGTTGCCCTGCCCGCCGAGATATTTGGTCAGCGAATGAACCACGATATCGGCACCATGAGCGAGCGGATTGCAAAAGTAGGGCGTGGCGCAGGTATTATCGACCACGAGCGGAATGCCGTTGCGATGGGCGATATCGGCAATGGCAGCGATATCGGCGACGATGCCGTCAGGGTTGGATGTGCTCTCGATGAAGACCGCACGGGTCCTGTCGTCGATCGCGGCCGCGAATCCGTCCGGCTCGCGCGGATCGACATAGGCGACCTTCCAGTCGAACTGCGGAAAGGTCTGGTTCATCTGGCTGATCGAGCCGCCATAGAGCCGTGACGAGGCGACGATATTGTCGCCGGGGCTCATGAGGTTGAGGAAAGTGAGAAACTGGGCGGAGTGGCCGGACGCGGTGGCGCACGCAGCCGTACCTCCTTCGAGTGCTGCAACCCGTTCCTCGAGTGCCGAGACCGTCGGATTGGTCAGGCGCGTATAGATGTTGCCGAACTGCTGGAGATTGAACAGCGAGGCTGCATGATCGACATCGTCGAAAACATAGGAGGTCGTCTGGTAGATCGGAACCGCGCGGGCTCCGGTCGTCGGATCCGGTGCGGCGCCGGCATGAATGGCAAGGGTCTCGAAGCCGTATTTGCGTTCGGTGCTCATGATTCCTCCCGGGACGATTCTGGCCGAGGTTACATTGGCGACAGTCTTACAGAAAGCCGACGCTGCTGACCATCACCGACCACCGCCATGAGCGCTTTCCACGCCGCATCCACGATCACCGGCCAGTCATCGCGTCAAGGGGCGGGACGGGGCTCCTCCGGTCCGGCGATCAGTCGCCTGGAAGATAGGTGACCGTCTTGAGCCTCAGCTTTTCTCTCGTCTTGCCGGCACGCTCCGTGGCCGGACGTTCTTCGGCCGATGGCCGCTGTACGGTTTCGCCGGCGGCCTTGTCCTTGCGGATGCTCTCGCGCAACTCATGCACGGCATCGGCTTCCCGGTCGGCATGAATGGCCTCGAGCCGCTCATGTGCCGACGGCTGATCCGCGGGGTCCGTGGTCGAGGCAGGGCCGGCGAGGCTCAGGGCAAGCTCGCGCAGACGATCCATGGTCACGGGAGCTGTCTTCGGCGCGCGTTCGTTCTCGCCCGCTTCACCATTTCCGTCATCCGGTCCGTCGGCATCCGCCGCATCGAGGAGGTCGTCTGCATCGGAGAGGGTCAGGCGCAGACGGGCGACCTGTTCGAGAAATTCCTCGCGCATGGCAGGCTGCATGCGGTCGACATGCCGATCATCGATCATGCGCTGAGCCTGTTCGAGCATGTTCCGTGCATGGACGAGCTGGCCCGAAGCCTTCGTGTTGCCCGCGAGCATCTGTGCGAGCGCCTTCGTCGTTGGCTGGAGGAGTGGAAGAAGCTCCGCCGCCGAGCCTGCCGGACGCCTCTGATTGCCGCCACCCCGTCTCGGGGTTGCAGGTTTGTTACGGCGTTTCCCCGATCCACGACGATAGGGATACATGGAGCGATTTTTCGCGTTCACGTCTGATCCTTGATGCAAAACGACGGATCCCCGGGATGGTCCGGGTATTCGTGAAATCAACGCCTTGCGTCAGATTCTGTCCACAATGCCCGGAGCGATGTCCCGAGCCCGTCACCAACTGACAATATCAACCCCAGCGTCGATCGGTTGAACGCGAACTTGCGAGGTCTGTTGTTGGTGGATTTGTGATCCGTCACAGGATTACTGCTACTCCGTTTGATCCGAAAATCAAGAAAAAACCGATGATTGCAGTCCTTTGGATCATTTCAGGCGGGAACTGGCGCAAATTCACGGCCGTCGATGTCGATGAGAAGGTGCCCGTCGTCATCGATCTGCAGTCGTGCTCCCGCTCGTTCGGCGGTTCGCCTGGCGATCTCGAAGCCAATGGCGTCATTTCCGTCCGCACCGCTTCGGCATTTCGGGTGGAACTTCAGCTGCAGACGATCACAGGTGCCGCCAGCGTGAACGATCTCGATGGAGGTTCCGTCGCCGGCAAGGCAGGCCCGACAGAATTCGATTGCACGCTGTAGCAGATCGCGGTCGACATAGGCTCTGAAGTCTTCGGGCGTATGTCCGGTCGAATGTATGGCAGAGGTCAGGATGAGCTCGGCAATCGCCGTGCTCTCCAGCGAGAGTTCGTGCATTTCGACGCGTGCCAGATTCTCGAGTCGCCCGAATTTGGCGTCAAGTTCGCAGGCGGCCTCGCAGATCAGGCCAACGATTTCGCGGCTTTCCGAGGAGAGCCCGCCGAGTGAGCCGTCGATGAGAAGTTCGGCCGCGGATCGTATGGCATTCAGCGGTGTGCGCAGTTCGTGGGAGGCAAACCAGGCAGTGTCTCCCGCTTTTGGCGATTGCATCCGCGGTGCCGAATTCCCTTCGGAACAGTCTTCATGTGTGGAATGTCTTTTCATCATTCGTCGAATGCAGGGGGAGGGGCAGGAATTCCGATCATCAACTCGTTCCGGCAGGACACTGGAAGCAGGATTGCGGACGCCGCCTCAACGGGCCGTTTGCGTTGCCCGGGTGCGGGATGCGGGTTTCCGCCACGGGACGGTTTCAGCCGCCGGATGTCGCGCGAACAGCTCTGGCACGAGTTTCCTTGACCTGTTCGAAGACGATTCGCCCGAAGGAGAGCCCGGTCTTGTGCTCGAACATTTCCCTGACAACGCGCACCCCTTTCACACCGGGTTTCTTCGCCAGCTCGACCGAGGCCGCGAGCGCATCGCCCTGATTGGCGGAGACCAGTTTGACTTCCCAGCGGTCATTCCCGAGAACGAGGACCTCAAAACTGATGTCGACACTCTTGACCATGTCTTTCCTGCATCCGTCTCGTAGCCGAACACCTTGCGTCGTGCGGACGACTATCCGCTATCAGGCTTAAGATTGTTTTAAGGGATCGTGAAAAAGCGGATACGGGACCATGTTTCCCCGTGGCCGGTTTCAGTCCGGGCCCGTAGCCATCCGTTCGCCATCATCATCGAAGATCAACCGCTCTTCGCCGGCAAGCGCCAGAAAACGCCTGCCGCGGGCACGGCCGATCAGCGTCAGGCCGGCATCGCGGGCGAGATCCACACCCCAGGCGGTAAATCCCGAGCGCGAGATCAGGATCGGTATGCGCATTTGCACGGTCTTGATCACCATCTCCGACGTCAACCTTCCGGTCGTGTAGAAGATCTTGTCGTGTGGCTCTATGCCGTGGCGAAACATGTAGCCGGCGATCTTGTCCACGGCATTGTGGCGCCCGACATCCTCCATGTAGAGCAGCACGCGATCCTTTCGGCAAAGGGCGCAGCCATGGATGGCGCCGGCACGGAGATAGAGCGACGGGGTCGTGTTGATCGTTCGGGTGAGTGATGCGAGCCACGTTGTTCGAAGGCGAGCATCCCCGTCCAGGCGTATCTCCTCGAAGCGTTCCATGAGGTCGCCGAACACGGTTCCCTGGGCGCAGCCCGAGGTGCGGATCTTCTTCTTCAGCTTTTCCTCATAGTTCGTTTGACGTGCCGTGCGTACGACGACGAGTTCGAGTTCGTCATCATGTTCGATCGCGGTGATCACGTCGTCCTCGCGAAGCATGTTCTGATTGAGCAGATAGCCGATGGCGAGATAGTCCGGATGGTCGCCGATCGTCATCATGGTGACGATTTCCTGTCCGTTGAGGAACAGGGTGAGCGGCCGCTCATGGACGATGGGCGCCTCGACCGTGTTACCATCCTGATCGATACCGCGAACGAGCCGGGTCAAGCGCTCATCATCGGGGTCGGGAACAAGTAGCGGATGTTCGCTCATGTCGGGTCCGGTTTCGTTTCGTCATACAGCCAACGCCTCGGCCGCCGGCCATCCAGCGCATATCGCTCGTGGCGTATGCCAGCGATCACCGGCGTGCCGCAAAGGGGGCGGCGACCGGCCTCCATGGACATTCTTCTGGCAGCGGCATCCATGTCCCGACGATTGCCCGGGGATCATGGGACTTGTCAATGTCGGCGCCGGATGTCATCTCGGGCACCGGATCTGCAGCAAGACGAGGTATCGCGATGGCCGGCGATCGCCGTGCGTCCGCGCGTCACAGAGACACGAAGCGGTCCGCCGCGCCGAAAACGCCCCGGGGAAAGGGCATCCTGCGCCGGCTTTTCGGGCTGGTTCCGGCACTGCTGGTCCTGGGACTGGTCGCCTGGGTCGCCACCTTCTACCTGATCGCTCCCGATCTTCCGGATACCGGCGAGCTCTTTCGCAATGCCCGGCAGGCCCGTGTAACCGTTCTCGCATCCGACGGCTCGATCATCACCGAACGTGGTGCGATCGGCCCCGATTATGTCCGGCTGGACGAGATCAGCCCCTATGTCGAGGCGGCGGTCATCGCCATCGAGGACAGGCGTTTCTTCAGTCATTTCGGTCTCGACCTGATCGGTACGGCCCGCGCCTTCATTGCCAATATTGGCGCTGGCGGTGTGGTTGCAGGTGGATCAACGATCACCCAGCAACTGGCCAAGAACCTCTATCTGACACCCGAGCGTTCCATGACGCGGAAGCTTCGGGAGCTGGTGCTCGCGCTGTGGCTTGAGGCGAGGCTGACCAAGGAGCAGATTCTCGAGGTCTATCTCAATCGCGTCTATCTGGGCGCCGGCGCCTATGGCGTCCAGGCGGCGGCACAGCGCTATTTCTCGAAGAATGCGGCCGATCTCACGCTCGGCGAATCGGCGATGATCGCGGGTCTTCTCAA
>JAGREZ010000107.1:0-10193 GCA_020446285.1 Geminicoccaceae bacterium | reverse complement strand
CGTTCTCAACAGCATGGTCGAGACCGGTTCCATCGATGCGGAAGACGCCGAGGCCGCTGCCCGGGAACGGATCGAGGTCCCCGCGCGTGGCCGCGGAGATGTCGGCGGCTATTTCGTCGATTTCGTGCTGGATGGCCTGACGGAACATCTGGGCAAGCCGGAAGATGACTGGGTCATCTCGACGACGCTCGATCCGCGCATGCAGACGATTGTCGAGCGTGCGGTTTCGGCCCGCCTCGGTGACCATCCTTCGCTGCAGGCAGCGGTCGTGCTCATCGACATCCACGGCGGCATTCGTGCCATGGCCGGTGGCAGAAGCTATCGCGGTGACCCGTTCAACCGTGCCGCCAGCAGTCATCGACAACCGGGCTCGGCGTTCAAGCCCTTCGTCTATCTGGCGGCGCTCGACAGGGGTTGGCATGCCGACTCGATGATCGAAGATGCGCCCGTTCGGGTCGACAACTGGGAACCGAAGAACAGTGGCGAACGGTATTTCGGCGAAGTGACGCTTGAAGATGCCTTTGCCCGGTCGCTGAATACGGTCGCCGTGCGGTTGAGCGAGGATGCCGGAATCGATCGGGTGATCGAGAAGGCACGGCGTCTCGGTATCCAGAGCGAACTGCGCGCGGTGCCATCCATAGCCCTCGGCACCTCGGAGGTGACGCCGCTCGAGCTCACAGCTTCCTATCTTCCCTTCATGTCCGGGGGCATCCGCCGCCCGGCCTTTTCGGTCACGCGGGTGACCGATGCCTCGGCGGATCTTCTCTACGCACATGTCGCGGCCGAGGTTCAGGTGATTTCCGCGCCCGAGCTCGCCGACATGCAGCGGATGCTGCGCGCGGTCGTGACCCGGGGCACGGGCAAGGTCGCGGCGCTCGCCGACCGGGAGGCATTCGGCAAGACGGGTACGACGAGCGATGCCCGTGATGCGTGGTTCGTCGGGTATGCTGGCGATCATGTAGCCGGGGTCTGGGTCGGCCGCGATGACAACAGACCGATGGCCGGCATTTCAGGCGCAAACCTGCCGGCACTCATCTGGCGTGATGTGATGGGTGCGGTCCCGCGCGATGCTCCGCAAGCGCCAAGACCCGTGGCCCGGCCGAACCCGGAAGACGATCCCGTCGATCTCTCCACACAACTGGCAAAACGCGGACTCGATTTCCTTTTCGGCTGGATCGAGCAGCGGATCGAGGAAGCAACACGATAGCGCAGGCAGCCCCGTCATCCGGAGGAAGGAGTGTCAGCCTTCTTCCAGACGATGACGATGCCGTCACCCACCGGCACGAGACAGGATGTCAGTCCGGAATCGTTGCGGATACGCTGCTGGACCGAGCGAATGCTCGTCACCTGACGCGAATCGCTGTCCGGATCCGCCACCGCACCCTTCCATAGCATGTTGTCGAGAACGATGATGCCGCCATCGCGCACCAGCCGCAGCGCATGTTCGAAATAGTCACCATAGCTCTTCTTGTCGGCGTCGACATAGGCGAAATCGAACGGTTCGCGCGCATCCATTGCCTCGAGGGAAGAAAGGGCGAGGCCGAGGCGCAGCTCGATACGCTCTTCCACACCAGCGGCACGCCAGTGCTCGCGTCCGATCGCGGCCCAGTCCCCGTTCACATCGAGCGTGACGACCTTGCCGTCCGTCGACAGGGCAAGCGCCATTGCAAGCGAGCCATAGCCTGTGAAGCAACCGATCTCCAGCACCCGCCGCGCACCGGTCAGGCGGAGCAGGAGACTTACCAGCTGCATCTGTTCGGGTGAGCTCTGCATGTCACCATCGGCGAGTTCGGCCGTGCGCTGGCGCAGACGTCGAAGTTCGGGATGTTCGTTCAGACCGGACTCGATGACATAGCGATGCAACCTGTCATCCAGCCTGAGGCTTCGACCGGTCACGAAACATGGACCCGGGCCGCCTCCAGAACCTCGTCGACATGGCCCGGAACCTTCACCTTGCGCCAGACACGCACGACCTGGCCATCGGCATCGACAAGGAAGGTCGAGCGGTCAATGCCCATATAGGCCTTTCCGTACATGCTCTTCTCGACCCAGGAACCGAGCGCCTCGATGAAGTCTCCCTCGACATCGGAGGCGAGCGTCACTTCGAGCGCGTGCTTTTCACGGAACTTCGCGTGTTTCTTCAAGTCGTCCTTGGACAGGCCGATGACATCGACGCCGAGCTTGCGGAAATCGGCGAGCCGCCCGGTGAAGCCAATGCTCTCGGTGGTGCAGCCGGGCGTGTCGTCCTTGGGATAGAGAAAGAGGACGAACGGTTTGCCGGCAAGGTTCGCCTTGCCGATCTCGCCGCGATCATCGGTCGGCAGGGTGAAATCGGGCAGGCTGTCGCCTTCGCCGATAGTCATGAGGGGATTCCTCCTGGTCTGGCCGTTCATCCGGCGCTTTCGGGTGGACACAATTCGTCGAAGAGCTCGCGAACACCTCTTTGCGTATCGATCAGGAGTGCTTCGAGAGCGTTGAACTGGTTGATCGGCAGCTGCAGGTCGAGCTGTCGGTTGGCCGCCCGCACGAGTGCCTCGCGCAGGCCGGCGGGCGCCTTTTCCGGCTCGAGGCGTGCCGCCGTCGAGAGTCTGAGAACCGCTTGCAATGCCTGATGGAGAAGGACGGCGCGACAGGCCGCTTCCGCCTGTCCTGCCGGGATCAGGCCATGCCGCGCCGCCTCGCCGATCATCCTTCGAATGCTGGTGGTGCGCGCCCGCGGCTGTGTGGGCAACAGCCGCAGCTGCAGGTACTGGGCGATGAATTCCACCTCGACGAGGCCGCCGCGCGCATGTTTCAGGTTCCAGGGATCCTCATTGCCATGCTCCTTGAAGATCCGTTCGCGCATCTGGCGGACATCGCGTTCCAGTCCGGGCAGGTTGCGCGGGTTCTCGAGCGTATGGCAGATCACCTGCTCGACCGCCGAGGAAAGCGAACCCGAACCGGCGACGACGCGAGCACGGGTCAGAGCCTGACGTTCCCAGGTCTGCGCGGTTTCCGCCTGATAGGCGCGGAAATTGGCAAGACTGCATGCAACGGGACCGGCATTGCCGGAGGGGCGAAGGCGTGTGTCGATCTCGTAGAGGCGACCCTCGGCCGTACGCGAGGAAATCGCCGACACCAGCCTCTGGCCAAGCCGGGCGAAATAGGTGGCGGCAGGAAGGGGGCGCGCGCCGTTCGATTGCGCGTTCGCAGGGGCATCATAGACGAAGACGAGATCGAGATCGGAGCCGGTCGTGAGTTCGCGGGAGCCGAGCTTGCCGAGACCGATGATGACGAAACTGCCACCTTCGATGATACCATGCTGCTCGGCCAGCCATTCGGTGGCGTGTGGCAGCAGTGTATCGATGATAACCTCGGCGATCACCGTGTGGGTCTCGTTGGAGCTCTCGCCGTCGGCGAGGCCGAGCAGAGCGTGAATACCTGCCTGGAACTGGCGTCCGTGGGCCCAGCGACGGCCGATGTCGAGGACCTCCTCGACATGACGTGCATCACCGAGTCGTATGCCGAATTCTTCGCGGAGCTCGCCGCTTTCGGGCAGGCCCTCGAAGAAATCCGGAGCGAGCATGGCCTCGAACAGGCTCGTGTCATTGGCGAGGTGCCGCGCGAGCCGGGGCGCCGCCCCCATGATGTCACAGAGAAGAACGAGCAGGCGCGGATTGGCGCGAATGAGGGAAAAGAGCTGAACACCCGCCGGGAGGCGCGAAACGAACAGATCGAACAGACGGAACGCCTCGTCGATATCCGGCTGGCGCTGCATGGCCGAGAGCATGCTCGGCGTCAGTTCGGTCAGGAGCTCGCGCGCACGGGTGCTGCGGGTCGCGCGGATGTGGCCATGATGCCAGTTGCGAATGGTCGATGCCACGGTTTCCGGATCGCGGAATCCCATCTCGCGAAGCGTTTCGAGAGTGCCCGGATCGTTTCCGGTTCCGGTGAAAACCAGTTGCCGGCCGGCGGCGAGATCCGCCTCGCTCTCGAAGAGAACGCCATAATGCCGTTCCACAATGCGCAGGATCGTGGACACCCGTGTTTCGAGCTCTCCGATACTCTCGAAGCCGGCGAACCGGGCAAATCGAGCGAGTTCGCGTTCTCTTCCCGGCAATTGCTGGGTCTGGCGGTCCGCGACCATCTGCAGGCGGTGTTCGAGAGAGCGCAGAACGATATAGGCGTCGGTGAGTTCCTTTGCCGTCTCGGCATCGATCCACTTGTCTTCGGCCAGTCGTTCGAGGGTATCCAGCGTCCGTCTGCCGCGAAGGGCGCGATGGTGGCCGCCGAGGATGAGCTGCTGGGTCTGGGCGAAGAACTCGATCTCGCGAATGCCGCCTCGCCCGACCTTGAGATCGTGGCCGGCGACGCCGATCGAACCGAAACCGTGATGCGCGTTGATCTGTCGCTTGATCGCGTGAATGTCGCGGATGGCGGCAAAATCGAGATGTTTGCGCCAGATGAAGGGCTGCGTGCGTTTGAGAAAACCTTCACCCGCGGCGATATCGCCCGCCACCGCCCGCGCCTTGATGAACGCAGCCCGCTCCCAGTTCTGCCCGTGCCTTTCGAAATAGATCTCGGCATCATCGACCGAAAGAGCGAGCGGATGCCCCGGCAGATGTGGGCGAAGCCGGAGATCGGTGCGGAAGACGTATCCGTCGCGGGTCTTGTGTTCGAGGATATACTGCAACGCCCGGGTTATCTTGACGGCACAGGCCATAGGCGTCTCGCGGCCGGTGTAGCGGATTGTCCGGCCGTCGAAGAGGACGATGAGATCGATGTCGCTTGAATAATTGAGCTCGCGCGCGCCATGCTTGCCCATGGCCAGAACGATGATCCCGCTCTTCGCGGGTCCGTCGGGCAGATCCAGCTCGCCGCGCCTCGCAGCCTCCTCGATCAGGTGATCGGTCGCGGCCTTGGTTGCAAGATCGGCAAGCTGCGTGAGATGCGAGGTAACCCGGTCGAGTGACCACAGACCCTCGAGATCGGCGAGGGCGATGACGATGGCCGCATCCCGCCGCATGAGCCGGAGCCGGCTCATCAGTTTCGAACGGTCCTGTTCACCCTCTGCCGCCGAGATATCGAGGATCTCCTCGATCAGGGCGTCCGGACCACGGTCGATATAGTCGAGAAGCAGCGACGGAACGGCTTGCAGTCCGTCGCTGAGGAAAGTGCTTCCAGCCCAGATCCCGCGAAGGAACTTGCCGATGCGCGGGTCGTCCGGCAATCTGCCCGTTCGCTCGCGCCGTTGCTCGTCGACGATGCGCGCCGCGGCCGCGTGCCATTTGGCGGCACGGTCCTGCGTCTCGTTGTCGGATTCGGGGAGGGGAGGAAGCAGGACCGGTTGCAGCTTGAGCCTCGATTCAACCATGGAGCATGCCTGAGACGGCCATCATTGAAAGATGGCCGTCTCAGGGTCAAGAGTGCTGAGCGCCAGACGGCCGGACTGCGAGCCGATTTCAGACCGGTCGAACGAGAGTGTGGCGCTTGCGTCCGGCGGAGAGCTTGAGCTTGCCATCGGCGAGATGGGCTTCGGTGGCGATCATGGTCTCATCGCTCACCCGTTCGTCGTTGAGCCTTGCCCCGCCGCCGCGCACGAGCCGCCGCGCCTCGCCGTTGGAGGCGGCAAGCCCGGCCGCGGTAAAGAGTTCGATGATCGGCAGGCCGGCCCGAAGCCGGGAAGCATCGATATCTACTGTCGGCATGTCCTGCGAACGCTCGCCCGCCTCGAAGACCGCACGCGCCGCCCCGGCCGCGGCTTCGGCCGCCTCGCGTCCGTGGCAGAGCGCCGTCGCCTCGTTCGCGAGCACCTTTTTCGCCTCGTTGATGTCGGCACCGCCGAGCGTTTCGAGATCACGGATCTCGTCGAGCGGGAGATCAGTGAACAGCCGCAGGAAGCGGCCGACATCGCCATCATCGGTATTTCGCCAGAACTGCCAGTATTCGTAGGCCGACCTCATGGAGGCATTGAGCCAGACAGCGCCCGAGGCGGACTTGCCCATCTTCGCGCCGGAGGCGGTGGTAATGAGTGGCGTGGTCAGGCCAAAGAGCTGGCGACCGTCAATGCGCCGGCCGAGCTCGACGCCATTGACGATATTGCCCCACTGGTCGGAACCGCCGAGCTGCAGGACGCAGTCATGGCGGCGGCTGATCTCGAGAAAATCATAGGCCTGCATGACCATGTAGTTGAATTCGAGGAGGGTCAGCGGCTGTTCGCGATCGAGCCGCAGCTTCACCGAATCGAAACTGAGCATCCGGTTGATCGTGAAATGCGTTCCGAAATCGCGCAGAAAAGGAATGTACTGCAATTTGCCGAGCCACTCGTCATTATCGAGCATGAGCGCGCGGCCCTCGCTGAAATCGAGGAACTTGCCGAGAGATTCCCGGATACCGCGCTTGTTTTCCTCGATCCGCGCGTCGTCGAGCAGAGGCCGGCTCTCGTCCCTGAAGGAGGGATCGCCAACCTTGGTCGTGCCGCCGCCGACGAGCGCGATCGGCCGGTGGCCGGTGCGCTGGAGGATGCGCAGGAGCGTGATCGAGACCAGGTTGCCGACATGCAGGCTGGTTGCCGTACAGTCGAAGCCGATATAGGCGGTGATCGCCCGGTTCGCCGCTAGGGCGTCGAGCTCTTCGCTATCTGTGCACTGGTGGATGAAGCCACGCTCCTCGAGCGTGCGCATCAGCTCGGACCTGAACGCCATGGAACCCTGTCTTTCGTGTCGAATCATGCCCTGCGGGCGGGCATCCGTGTCTGATCGCGGAGTAAAGGGAACGGGGCGCTTTCGACACCCCTTCGACCTTCGCCGCCTATCGTCCGACCGCCATCCGGTCGGATGCAGGCTTCAGTCGCCTGTCCAGATAGTTTTCGCAGATGTCCTCAAGCTCGTCCATACGATTGCCGAAGACATGATCGGCGGCTTCGATCTGGTGGAAATCGATGGTGATGCCACGTTGCTGGGAGAGCTTGTTGACCAGCTTGACGACGGATTCCGTCGGAGTGACCGAATCACGCTCGCCATGGACGATGAGGCCGGAGGAGGGGCAGGGGGCGAGGAAGGTGAAGTCATACATGTTGGCTGGCAGGCCGGCACACATGAAGCCCTGGATCTCCGGACGGCGCATGAGCAGCTGCATGGCGATCCAGGCACCGAACGAGAAGCCCGCCACCCAGGCGACGTTGCTGTTGGGATTGTGGCTCTGCATCCAGTCGAGCGCTGCGGCCGCGTCGCGCAGTTCGCCCTGGCCATGGTCGAACACGCCCTGGCTGCGGCCGACGCCACGGAAATTGAAGCGCAGCACGGAAAATCCGCGACGCTGGAACATGCGGAACATGCCGTGAACGACACGGTTGTTCATCGTCCCCCCGTATTGGGGGTGCGGGTGAAGGACGATGGCGAGCGGCGCGTTCGGGCCCTCACCGTGAATATAGCGTCCCTCTAGGCGCCCGTCCGACCCCTGGAAGATGACCTCTGGCATTTTTTTCTCTCTCCGCGCAAGGCGTATGTCGCAATTCCCGGCAGCCCCCCTGAACAGCGTTCTTCGGAGCGCCCCGGCTCTTGCGCTTGGTGATTGACCTGCTTTCTTCCCGACCTATATGACATGGTTGTCTGCTTTTCGACCGTACCGGCCTCCGTAACGCACCAAGATGTGCCACGGCGAAAGGTGATTATCGGTTCTGGAAGAACAGCGTAGCCTTCCGATCATATCGTACCGAGGGGTCCATGTTCAAGAGTCTCAGGGAAGATGTGGATGCCGTGTTCGAACGCGATCCGGCCGCCCGCTCGCGCTTCGAGATCCTGTTGTGTTATCCGGGGCTGCACGCGACGCTGTTCCATCGTGTCTCGCATGCCCTGTGGCAGCGGAACTGGAAGTTGCTGGCGCGCTTTCTTTCCCAGATTTCGCGTTTCTTCACCGGCATAGAGATCCATCCGGGTGCCACGATCGGCAAGCGGTTCTTCATCGACCATGGCATGGGAATCGTGGTCGGTGAGACGGCCGAGATCGGCAACGACGTCACGCTCTATCAGGGGGTGACCCTCGGCGGTGTCAAGTTCAGGCCCGGCAAGCGCCATCCCACCATCGAGGATGGTGTCGTCATCGGTGCCGGTGCCGCTGTTCTGGGCCCGTTCACGGTCGGTCGCAATGCACGCATCGGATCCAACGCCGTTGTCCTCAAGGAAGTCGCACCGGAAGTGACCGTCGTTGGCGTTCCCGCACGGGTCACCGGGCCCCGGGTGGTGACCGGTTCCGAGCCCTGTTTTCCGGCTTACGGAGCCGATATCGGCGATACGGGTGATCCCGTCATCCGTGCCATCGACCGGCTGTGCGAACGGGTGAGCGAGCTGGAGCGGAAGCTCGAGACGCGAGAGCGGGAGCATGATCAGCGTTCGGACGAGCCCTGCAGACGTCTCCGCGCGATCGGCGACAACGACTGACATCGCCATTGGCGTCCAGACCGGTCTATCTCGATTGCAATGCCAGCATGCCCATGCGTCCCGAAGCGGTGGCCGCGTGCATGGAAGGGTTGGCGCTCGCCGGCAATCCGGCTTCGGTTCATGCGCCGGGTCGCAAGGCCCGCGCGGCGCTCGAGCGGGCCCGCGCCGTCATTGCTGGTGCGGTCGGGGCGGATGCGCGCAATGTCGTCCTGACGAGCGGCGCAACCGAGGCCAATTTCCTCGCCATGAGCCAGACTTCCGGTCGGCGTGCTGTTTCGGCGGTGGAGCATCCATCGATCCTCGAAGCCGGAGCGGCGGCGAGAATCGGTGTCGATCGCAATGGTATCATCGATCCGGCCTCGCTCGATATTGCCTTGTCTTCCGGGCCAACTCTGGTCTCGATCATGCTCGTCAACAACGAGACGGGTGTGATTCAGGATATCGAGGCACTTTCCGGCCAGATCCGTGAGGCGGGAGCCCTGCTGCATGTCGATGCGGTCCAGGCTCTCGGACGAATCCCCGTGGATATCGACAGGCTCGGCGCGGACATGATCTCCATTTCCGCCCACAAGATCGGTGGCCCTCGGGGGATCGGCGCCCTCGTTCTTCGCGACGGCCTCGAAATCGATGCTGTGTTTCGCGGTGGCGGACAGGAACGGCGGCGGCGTGGCGGCACCGAGAATGTTGCCGGTGCCATGGGCTTTGCGGCGGCAATCGATGCGGTTGCAGGTGACGAGACGGTCCGTATCGCCGCTCTTCGCGAGCGACTGGAAGGTGCACTTGCCGGGGAGGCCGAAATCGTTGCGCGGGATGTGGCGCGCGTGATCAACTGTACAGCCCTTGCCATGCCGGGAGTCTCGTCTGCCGTTCAGGTGATGAACTTCGATCTCGAAGGTATCGCCATCAGCGCCGGTTCGGCCTGCTCGTCCGGCAAGGTTTCGCGTTCGCATGTGCTCGATGCCATGGGAACTGAGAGAGAGATTGCCGATTCGACGATCCGTGTCAGCATCGGCTGGACGACGACCGAGGCGGAAATCGACCGCTTCACTGATGTCTGGCGCGCTATTCTCGCGCGATGCGCAACAAGGCGTGTGCCGGTGAGCGGTTCTGCCTGATCCTACCCGTTCTACCAGCGCCCGCGTTCTACCAGCGAAGGGCGGCTGTGTGCACGGGGGCATCCCAGAGCCTGCGGAGTTCCTCGTCCAGTCTCGTTACCGTGAGCGAGCAACCCGCCATCTCGAGCGACGTGCAGAAATTGCCGACGAGCGAACGGCCGATAGAGATTCCGCTTTCGTCGAGCAGCGAGGCGGCGGAATCGAAGACGAGATAGAGCTCCATGAGCGGTGTTCCGCCGAATCCGTTGACGAGCAGCAGGACATCATCGCCCTTGCCGGCACCTAGATCGGAGACCATGGCATCGAGCATGGTCCGCACGAGTTCTCCCGCCGGGCGGATGCCGATGCGTGCGCGTCCGGGTTCGCCATGAATGCCGACCCCCATCTCGATCTCGTCATCACCGATCGTGAACGTGGGCGTGCCGGCAGCCGGAACCGTGCAGCTCGTCAATGCCACTCCCATGGATCGCGTGGCCTTGTTGACCCGTTCGGCAAGCGCCCGGCAGGAATCGAGATCGGCGCCTTCCTCGGCAAGCGCACCGGTCATCTTCTCGACGACCACCGTGCCGGCAACACCTCTTCGACCGGTTGTGAAGAGAGAATCCTGAACCGCGACGTCGTCATTGACGAGTACGTTTGCATGGTTGCCTTCGTACATTTC
>JAGREZ010000010.1:8929-11174 GCA_020446285.1 Geminicoccaceae bacterium | reverse complement strand
TGACGAAGGACGGCATCAGCACGACACCGGGCGCGATATGGGCCGAATGACGCACGACGCAATTGGGAACGGCACGGAAACCCGCCGCGCGGAAGGCCGCGTCGTCCATGCCCGCGAACTTGGAGGGAACCTTGTCCCACCAGCTGCCGCCACCGGGATTGCCCGATATCGACACCATGTCATTGAGGCGGAACGAAAGCAGCACCGCCTTCTTCAGCCATTCATTGACCACCCATCCACGGGGTCCCTTCTCCGCCACACGGGCCTCACCCCTGTCGAGCGCCTCGAGCGCCGCCTCCACGGCATCCCGCACCTCGCCACGCGTCGAGGCATCGATGCCGTCGCGTTTTTCAAAGGCGTCTTCGATGATGCTCTGCAAGGCAGCAGCGTCCATGATCGGCTCCCCATCCTGTAAAGGCTCGCGGAAGTTAGCGCCGCGCGGCTTGCTGTCAACTCGCTCGGCACGCCTCGCGGATGCTTGTTCATGCTTGCCGCATCGAGGGATGAGCCATAGCTTGGGTGCGATCGTCACCCTGCAAATTCGACGATCGTCCGTACCCGAAGCGAACCGTATCGAAAAGCTCCATGTCCCTGAACACCTTCGTCGAATCCGCAACGGAAATCCTCGGCCCCTCCGGGGTCATCACGGCAGCTGACGGGAAGGAGCACTACCTTCTCGATTTCTGGCGACAGAATCGCGGGGAAAGCCCGGCGGTGCTGCGGCCCGCGAATACCGGCGAGGTGGCGGCGATCGTCCGGCTGGCGGCGGAGCTCGGCGTGCCGCTGGTGCCGCAATCCGGCAATACCGGGCTCGTGACCGGTAGCATCCCTGATGCCAGCGGCGAACAGATCGTCCTGAGCCTCGAACGGATGACCTCGATCCGCGAGCGCGATCCGGCCGGCGACTATCTCGTTGCGGAGGCCGGCTGCATCCTTGCCGACATCCAGCAGGCCGCGAGCGACATGGACCGTCTCTTTCCGCTGTCGCTCGGCGCGCAGGGCTCCTGCCGCATCGGCGGCAACATCTCGACCAATGCCGGCGGGGTGAACGTGCTGCGCTACGGCATGACCCGGCAGCTGGTGATGGGTCTCGAAGTCGTGCTTGGCGACGGCACCATCTGGAACGGTCTGCGCGCGCTCAAGAAGGACAATACCGGCTATGACCTCAAGCAGCTGTTCATCGGTGCCGAGGGTACGCTCGGCATCGTCACCGCCGCCGTCCTCCGACTGTTTCCGAGGCCACGAGAGACGCAGACGCTGTGGCTGGCGATCGACAGGCCGGCGGTGGCCATCGAACTGCTCAAGCGCTTTCAGGCACGGTTCGGCGAACTCATCACCAGCTTCGAATTGCTCACCGGCTTCGGCGTCGATGCCGCCGCAACCCATCTGCCCGGCGTGCGCCATCCCATCGAGAGCCGTTCCGACTGGCATCTCCTGATCGAGGTCGAATGGTCGCTGGAGGAAGGGCTTCTGCCGCGCATCGAGGAGATCGTGGAAGAGATCTTCGCCGAAGATCTCGCCACTGACGGCACCATCGCCATGAGCGAGGAGCAGCGGGCGATGATGTGGCGCATCCGCGAAGGCCAGAGCGAGGCCACCCGCAACATGGGCTACATCATCCGAAGCGACATCTCGGTGAAGGTCCGGGATCTGCCGGTACTGATCGACCGCGCCCGGGCACACTACGCGAAGTCGGCGCCGGACGTCACGCTCATCCCCTTCGGCCATGTCGGTGACGGCAACCTGCATTTCAATTTCGTTGCCCCCGAAGATCCGGCACGGGTCGCCGAACTCAAGCCGGCGATCCTCTCGGACCTGGCCGATCTGGTCTTCGCCCTCGACGGCTCATTCTCTGCCGAACATGGGATAGGCCGTGCCAAATGCGGTGAACTGGTACGCCGCAAGAGCGGGATCGAGGTGGCGATGATGCGTCAGCTGAAAAGGACCTTCGATCCGAAAGGCATTCTCAATCCGGGCGTCGTGCTGGCAGGCGAGTGACCGACTGCATCCTGCGTTCACGATAAGCGGCTGACAGATCGTGCTCGAAACTTGCCCGGGCCAGACACCGACCGGGGCGGGCGGGCTCCGCCCCGGCGGTCCGCCTATTCCATGTACCAGCCGTGACTGACCACCATGGACTGGCCGGTGAGCGCGTTGGTCCTGAACGCGGCGAAGTGATGTGCCACTTCGGCAACATCCTCGACGGTGGTGAATTCGGCGTCCACGGTCTCGCCGAGCATCACCT
>JAGREZ010000010.1:5085-8735 GCA_020446285.1 Geminicoccaceae bacterium | reverse complement strand
GCTTCCTTGGAATGGACCGAGCCCATGAAGATGATCGAACCGCCGCCGGCCTTGTACATGTGGGGAATACAGGCTTTCGAGGTCAGGAAGGCGCCGTCGAGATGGATCGCCAGCATCTTCTTCCACTCGCTGAACGGGAAATCCTCGACACGATGGACGATCTGGATGCCGGCATTGGAAACGAGCACGTCGACACGTCCAAAGCGTTCCACCGTGGCCGCGACACCGGCATTGACCTGTTCCTCGTCGGTGACGTCCATCTTCACCGCCATCGCCTCACCCCGGCCCGCCTTGTTGAATTCGGCGGCGGTTTTTTCGGCAGCTTCCAGGTTCAGGTCGGCGATGACGACCTTTGCTCCGTCCTCCAGATAGCGTTTTGCGATGGCGTGGCCGATACCGCTGGCCGAGCCGGTGACGATGCAGACCTTGTCCTTGAGTGATAGCGTCATGTGTTTCCTCCTGTTGGCATTTCAGGCCAGATAGTCGTGAACGACCTCGCCCAGTCCGAGGGTCAGGTCGCTCAGGATGTGGGTTCCCGAAATCACTTCGAGCACCGGCAGTTGCGCGACCGGTGCCGGCGCGTGATGAAACAGCTCGAGTGCTGCGGGCGCGGTCCACGCACCCTTGATGGTGATGTCTTCGAGAAAATAGCGCACGAGTTCGAGTATGCGCGGCGTGCCGTCGACATGCGGGATGATCTTGACCATGAAGTTGGGCTGGGTGAGCGACTTCATGACCTCGTCATGGTCGAGCGCCTCATGCTTGTAGCCCATCGAGCCGGTTGCGACCCGGACACCGTGCATGTCCAGCGTCCCGATCAGCACCTCGCGGTCGCTGCGCAGGCAGGGGTCGGCAAGTTTCTTGGGAAAGCCCCAGAGCTCGCGGCCGCCGGCGATGGGTGCATGGTCGTTGAGGAACATCGCGTGGGTATAGCCGCCCTTGACCCCCTCATAGCTCACCGGAATGACCTGCCCGGTTTCCGTGTAATCGCCGAACCCGGTGCTGTCGGGCATGCGGATGAACTCGTATTTCACCAGCGGCTCGTCGATTTCGAGCGGTTCGGGCACCACTGCGCGCAGGGCGTCGGGATCGGTGCGGTAGGTGATGATGAAGAATTCACGGTTCGTGAAACGATAGGGCGGCCGCGGATAGGACGGACTGGTCAGCGGCATGGCGAATGCCGTGTCGATCACTTCCTGGATTTTCATGGCGTTTCCCCGGTTCGGTTCCGGACAGTTGCGGACTCAATGGTCCCGATGACAGTCGATGATGGTCAGCTTGTCGGGATTGCGGTTGCGGTTCTTCCAGGCCCTGCTGTCCAGCGTCGCGTCAACATCCGCAGCACCGGCGCGCCAACGATCCTCGACCGAAAGGCGCGAGAATTCGTAATCCTTGTATTCCCGCTCGAAGGAGGATTGCGCATAGATCAGGTGCGCGATCGTGACCCGGCCCGCATGGCTGGCATTGAGGAGCATCTGCGTGTCGGGATCGTCGCGCAGCTCCTCGGGCAGCTTTTCATAGAGACGCTGCATGGCCATCCGCAAACGGTGCATGGAAGCGGCATGGTCGGTGAGAAGCCGGGTGCGGCTGGAAAAGCGGATGTCCTTCTCGCGGTTCTCGATATCGAAGATGGTCTCGGGCATCCGGCCGCGCGCATTGAAGAGATCGACCTGGAACACGGCGAAATCGCGCTCGCGGTCATGATGCTCGAAGACATACTGGAGCGGCGTGTTGGAAACGATGCCACCATCCCAGTAGTGCCGATCGCCTATCCGGACCGGCGGAAAGCCGGGCGGAAGCGAGCCGCTCGCCATGATATGATCGGGCCCGAGGGTCTGTTCGGCCGTGTCGAAATAGGTCATGTTGCCGCTCTCGACATCGACCGCACCTACCGCGAGGCGTACCTCGCCACTGTTCAGCCGGTCGAAATCGACGAGCCTGAGAAGCGTGTCGCGCAGCGGTGCCGTGTCGTAGAAGCTGATCGCGGCATCGGTCCCCGGCCACTGGAACATCGGCGCCGGCATGCGCGGCGAGAAGAACCCCGGAATGCCCATGAACATGGTTTCGTTGGCGCTGGCCTTGTTGAACGGCAGCCGCAGCCATGATGGAACGGAAGTGGCGGCGAAGAGGCCCGCGAGCGGATTCCCGGAACTGACGAGCTGCCAGAACTCGTGCAGCCGCTCGACACGGTCCTCCGGCCGGTTGCCGACGATCAGCGCCGAATTGATCGCGCCGATGGAGATCCCCGCCACATAATCCGGCCGGAACCCCCGCTCATGCAGCTTCTCAAACACGCCGCCCTGATAGGCACCGAGCGCGCCGCCGCCCTGCAACAACAGGACCTGGGTCTCGTCATGATTCGAAAAGCTCATCCGCACATCCCGTCACGGCCATCCATCGAAATCCATCGTGACATTCGTTAAATCGTTCTCAGGCCCGCCCGTCGAGAGAAAATCGAATACATGAAGATTGTTTCATTCGGGAATGACAGAACGAAGGCAACGGCCCGCACGAACGATCCCATCCTTGGAACTTGTCAGGTGATTTTGTTATGTTATATCATATCGAAATTGTCGAGTCAGGCAATGCGGGGGCGGGGCCGGAGACATGCAAGTCAACAGAATCGACCTGAACGGGTGCACGAGCCGTGTCGACCCGCTGTCAGGAACGGTCCGCAACGTCCATTCTACACATGAGTGACAGCGCTCAGGCCGTCCTGCTCCGGGAGGTCCGCTTTGCCTGGCCCGGCCGGCAGGCTTTCCGACTCGATGTGGCGCACTGGCAGCTCGAAAAGCGGCAGCGGGTGTTGTTGATCGGCGAAAGCGGTTCGGGCAAATCGACGCTCCTGTCCCTTGTATGCGGCGTGATCGCAGCCGACAGTGGCCGCATCGAGGTGGACGGTGTCGATCTGGGCACTCTTTCGTCCACGAGACGGGACCGATTCCGGGCCGAGCGGATCGGCATCATCTTCCAGCAGTTCAACCTGCTGCCCTACGCGACGGTGCAGGACAATATACTCTTGCCGCTTCGATTCGCGGCGGCACGCCGGAAGAACGTGGCCGATCCCGCCGCCGAGGCCCGGCGCCTCTGCGGAGAGCTTGGTCTGGATGCCGGACTGCAGGCCATGCCCGCGGGCCGGCTCAGCGTCGGCCAGCAACAGCGGGTTGCCGTCGCCAGGGCATTGATCGGCCGGCCGCCACTGATCGTCGCGGACGAGCCGACATCCGCTCTCGACGCAACCACACAGGCGAAATTCATGGACCTGCTGTTCCGCCAGTGTGACGACGCCGGCGCCGCTCTTCTCATGGTCAGCCACGATCCCCGTCTGGCGGACCGGTTCGATCGTGTCGAGCCGATCGCTGCCATGACGGGTACGACAGGGGAAAGCCGATGATCCTGCGACTGGCTTTCGGCTCCCTGCGCGCCCGTGCCCTGACGGTCGGCCTGACCATTGTCGCCATGGCACTGTCGGTGATGCTCTTTCTCGGCGTCGAGAAGATCCGTCAGGGAGCGAGGAGCAGCTTCGCCGACACCATCTCGGATACCGATCTCATCGTCGGCGCGCGTTCGGGCTCGATCCAGCTCCTGCTCTATTCCGTCTTCCGGATCGGTAACGCCACCAACAATGTCACCTGGCAAAGCTATCTCGA
>JAGREZ010000010.1:4027-4990 GCA_020446285.1 Geminicoccaceae bacterium | reverse complement strand
GATCGCTATCGGTATCGTGGTGGCCGCCCGCTTTCGTTCCGTGCCGGTGGCGCTCCCTCCGACCTCTACGATACGGTGATCGGCGCCGATGTCGCTGCAACCCTGGGCTACGAGCTCGACGACCCGATCATCGTCGCTCATGGCATACAATCGTTCAGCGAACATGCGGACCAGCCCTTCCGCATCACCGGCATTCTCGCCCGGACCGGCACACCCGTCGATCGGACGGTGATCGTCACCCTCGAGGCGATCGAGGCCATCCATGTCGACTGGCAGAGCGGCGCGCGCAAGCGCGGGCCGGGCACTCCGGTCGAGGTCATCCGCGGAATGGACCTGACGCCGGGCGCCATCACCGCCGCCATGATCGGCGTCCGCTCGCGCCTCGGGATCCTCGGCCTGCAGCGCTGGATCAACGACTATCCCGAAGAACCCCTGCTCGCCATCCTGCCCGGCATCGCGCTTCAGGAACTCTGGCAGATCGTCGGCGTGGCGGAAACCGCGCTCATCGGCGTTTCCGCAATGGTCGTCGCGACCGCCATCATCGGCATGATCGCCATGATCCTCTCCAGTCTGAACGAACGGCGGCGTGAGATGGCCATCCTGCGCGCAATGGGGGCAAGCCCCTCGACCATCCTCGGCCTCATGGTCATCGAAGCGGTATTGTCGGCAGTCCTTGCCGTGGTTCTCGGGATCGCACTGCTTTATGTGACGCTCTTCCTCGTCCGCCCGTGGATCGACAGCACCTACGGCCTGTGGCTGTCCATCGACCCGCCGAGCACCCATGAGGCATGGACGCTTTTGGGCGTCATCGTCGCAACCGGAATAGCGAGCCTGCTGCCGGCGCTGCGCGCCTATCGGATGTCGCTCGCCGACGGCATGATGGTGCGGACCTGAATCCGGCCTCGATGCGCGGACGGTGTCACGCCAGTGCATCGATTCAGACAGATCATACTGATCTGACTG
>JAGREZ010000010.1:250-4019 GCA_020446285.1 Geminicoccaceae bacterium | reverse complement strand
ATAAATTGATGCAAAAACAAGGAGCACTAGTGTCAGGCCAGCCCGCCATTGTCCTCGATGAACTGGCGGATTTCCGCCACACCGGTGCCGGTCCTGATGTTTGTGAATACGAAGGGCCGCTCACCGCGCATCCTGCGGCTGTCACGATCCATCACATCCAGCGAGGCGCCCACGAACGGTGCAAGGTCGATCTTGTTGATGACCAGAAGATCCGAGCGGGTGATGCCGGGCCCGCCCTTTCTGGGGATCTTGTCGCCAGCGGAAACATCGATGACATAGATCGTCAGATCCGCGAGTTCGGGCGAGAAGGTGGCCGCGAGATTGTCACCACCGCTTTCGACGATGACGAGATCGAGTCCGGGAAAACGCACATTGAGATCGTCGATGGCGGCGAGGTTCATCGATGCGTCCTCGCGGATGGCCGTGTGCGGGCACCCGCCCGTCTCGACACCGATGATGCGCTCGGCGTCGAGCGCGCCGGAGCGGGTGAGGAACAGGGCATCCTCCTGGGTATAGATGTCATTGGTGACGACCGCGATCTCGTAGATGTCGCGCATGGATTTGCAAAGGGCGTCCGTGAGCGCCGTCTTGCCGGTACCGACGGGACCGCCGATACCGACTCGCAGCGGACCATGGGGAGATCTTGCGGGCCGGGACCGGTGCGAATCGCCTGAATGGGTCATGAGCGGAACAGCCTTGTATGCTGGGTTTCATGGAGCATGGAGGCGATGTCGTTCATCATCGCGCAGCCGCCAAGATCGTCGAGTGTCGAGGACAGGATTCTTTCAGTGGATGCCAGGATCACGGGTTCGAACGCGGCGAGGACGACAAGGCCGTCGGTCTGTCCGAGCGGAATAGCGCGCACGGCCGCGGAAACGAGGTTCGCGACGAACGCGTTCAGATAGGCCTGGATCGTGGCACGAGGCGCTATGCCGGCGGTGCGTGCGGCGAGACCCACGGCGAGTGGATAGGCGCGTTCGCCATTCGCCTCGAAGACGGGATCGGGCCAGACCTGCCGGAGCGCACGCATGAATGCCCTGCCCTGTCCTGTACTTTCGGCCCTGAGTTCCAGGGTCGCCTGAAAGGCACACGCCATTTCGTCAAGCATGGCGATGTCGTGACCATCGAACACCGCCTTGATGAAGATCGCATCGTTACGGGGACCACCATGGTCGAGCAGGTCCCCAAGCCAGTCCGCAAGGCTTGCCCGGTCACGGATCCAGCCCTGTTCGATGGCCGATTCGAGGCCGTGACTGTAGGTGTAGGAGCCCACGGGAAAGGCTGGCGACAGCCACGTCATCAGGCGCAGGAGCGCCATGTCAGTCATGATCGTGATGATGGTGATGAGTGGCATGGCCGCCATAGGCACCACCTTCGGGGTCGAACGGCGCCTCGACCCTCTCGAGCCGGCAACCGAGCCCTTCGAGCATGTGCTCGATGACATGATCCTCGCGGATGCGCATCCGCTCGCCGATGATCTGGGTCGGCAGGTGCCGATTGCCGAGATGCCAGGCAATGCGCACCGGATCGTCCGTCACGATCTCGACCAGTTTCTCGGCCCGCGCGCGTACCCTGACGATACGGCCGTCCTCGAGTTCGAGATTCTCGCCATCCCTGAGGTGGGGCGCTTCGGCAAGGTCGATGAGGATGCGTTCGCCGGCCGCCGTCCCGATCACCTGCCGCCGCTTGCGTCGCCCCTCGAGGTCGAGAACAACCTCGTCCACGGCTTCATGTTGTCCGTTCAGCACGGATCTGACCCTGATCATGGCGGTTCAGAACAGGAAATAGCGCTGCGCCATCGGCAGCACGTCGGCGGGTTCACAAGTCAGCAGCTCGCCATCGGCGCGAACCTCGTAGGTTTCGGGATGAACCTCGATCACGGGTGTTGCCGCGTTGTGAATCATGGAAGCCTTGGAAATACCGCCCCTCGTGTTCTCCACCGCGAGAAACGTCCGCTCGCAGCCAAGGCGCGAGGCGATATCCTCGTCGAGAGCGGCGGCCGAGACGAAATGAACGGCGGACGCGTTCATCGCCCTGCCGAAACTGCCGAACATCGGCCGGTAATGCACCGGCTGCGGGGTGGGGATCGAGGCGTTGGGATCGCCCATGGGTGCCATGGCGATGGTGCCGAGCTTGAGCACCAGATCGGGCTTGACGCCGAAGAAGGCCGGCGACCAGAGGACGAGATCGGCGAGCTTGCCCTCCTCGATCGAGCCGATATGGGCGGACATGCCGTGCGCGATGGCCGGGTTGATGGTGTATTNNGAAACGTGATTTTTATTTGTATATGAGTTACGCAGTTCATGTCATTTCGAAGCCGAAGGCGAGAAATCCCCTATAGCGTCCGATTGCAAATAAAGTTCGATGGGATTTCTCGGCAAAAAACGCCTCGAAATGACAGCCAAAGTTATTAACTGCGTAAGTGATATTGTAACAATGTTCCCGCAAGAAACAGTGGTATGCCGTTCTAAAACAGGAAGTAGCGCTGGGCTAACGGCAGCACGGTTGCCGGTTCGCAGGTGAGCAGTTCGCCGTCGGCACGGACTTCGTAGGTTTCGGGATCGACTTCGATGGTTGGCGTCGCGTCGTTGTGGATCATATCCGCCTTGCCAATGTCGCGGCAGTTCTTCACAGCGACGGCTTGCTTTTGTAGACCGATCTTCTCCGGCACGCCCTCATCAACCGCCGCCTGCGAGACAAACGTGGCGCTGGTCGCTGCCGTAGCGCCGCCGAAGGCTCCAAACATCGGTCGATACCAGACCGGCTGCGGCGTCGGAATGGAGGCGTTGGCGTCGCCCATCACGCTCCAGGCGATGAAACCGCCTTTAACGACCATCTCCGGCTTGACGCCGAACATCGCCGGTTTCCACAGCACCAGGTCGGCCAGCTTGCCGGGTTCAATCGAACCGATCTCGTGGCCGATACCGTGGGCAATGGCCGGGTTGATGGTGTATTTGGCGATGTAACGCCTGATGCGCAGATTGTCATTATCGCCGGTTTCCCCGGCGAGCGGACCGCGCTGTCGCTTCATCTTGTCAGCGGTCTGCCATGTGCGGATCAGGACCTCGCCGACGCGCCCCATGGCCTGGCTGTCGCTGGCAATGATCGAGAAGGCGCCAAGGTCATGGAGGATGTCCTCCGCGGCAATGGTCTCCCTGCGGATGCGGCTTTCGGCGAAGGCCACATCCTCGGGAATGCCGGAATCGAGATGGTGGCAGACCATGAGCATGTCGAGATGCTCGTCGATGGTATTGCGCGTGTAGGGGCGTGTCGGGTTGGTCGAGGATGGAATGACATTGCTCTCGCCGCAGACCCTGATGATATCGGGCGCATGACCGCCACCCGCACCTTCGGTGTGAAAGGCGTGGATGGTGCGTCCCTTGAAGGCAGCGACCGTGTTCTCGACGAAGCCCGATTCGTTGAGTGTGTCGGTATGGATCATCACCTGCACATCGAAATCGTCGGCGACCGAAAGACAACAATCGATGGCCGCGGGCGTCGTGCCCCAGTCCTCGTGCAGCTTCAGCGCGCAGGCGCCACCCCTGATCTGCTCGACCAGCGCCGCCGGGGTGGAGGCGTTGCCCTTGCCGGCGAATGCGAGATTCATCGGGAAGCTCTCGGCGGCCTGCAGCATCCGACCGAGATGCCACGCGCCGGGCGTGCAGGTCGTGGCATTGGTGCCGGTGGCCGGGCCGGTGCCACCACCGAGCATGGTGGTGACGCCGGATGCGAGCGCCTCCTCGATCTGCTGCGGACAGATGAAATGGAT
>JAGREZ010000010.1:0-193 GCA_020446285.1 Geminicoccaceae bacterium | reverse complement strand
GAGGGGCCGACGATGATGGTCACGCCCGGCTGGGTGTCGGGATTGCCGGCCTTGCCGATGCCGCAGATGCGCCCGTCGCGGATCCCGACATCCGCCTTGACGATGCCCCAGTGATCGATGATGAGCGCGTTGGTGATGACGGTGTCGACGGCGCCATCACTTCGGGTGACCTGGGACTGGCCCATGCCGTCGC
>JAGREZ010000106.1 GCA_020446285.1 Geminicoccaceae bacterium | reverse complement strand
GGCGCGCTCGATCCCATCGAATTGCGTCTGCATGACGGTGTGCAGCAACTGATACGCGGCGATGGCGACGGCAATCGGGGTCCCGCCTCCCTGACCCTGCGCTTTCGCGAGTTCGTGACCGATCTGAGCGGACGCGAACCCGAACCGTTCCGCAGGCGCGGCAGCAACGAGCGCGAACTGACCCTGCCCGAACTGTTTGCCTATCCGCATACCGACGTTCCCATACGTTTCGCCGGGGTCCATGCCGAACTGCATGCGCGCCTCGTGCGCAGCCTGTCGATCCTCGTCCTGCCGTTCCTCGCCCTGCCGCTGTCGCTCGGCCGGCGGCGGGCGCAGCGTTCCTACGGCTTCATCATCGGGATCACCGTGCTCATCGGCTACAACCAGCTCATCAAGACCACCGAGGGGATCGTCGATGACGGCAAGATGTCGGCCTGGATCGGCCTCTGGCTGCCCTTTGCGATCTTCACGGCGGGCTCGCTGATCGCCTTCTTCCGCACGGCCTGGAAGGTGCCGGAACCCAATCGCGGGCGGCGCTTCGATCGGGTGGTGGAAGCCATTCAGCATGTCTTTCGCGGTCAGGGGAAGGCGGAGGCGGGCTCGTGAGCGTCCTCTCGCGTTATCTGAACCGCCTCTACATCACCCGTCTTTTCTTCACAGCCCTCGGCATCGCCATGTTCGCGCTGCTGTTCGACCTGCTCGAGGCGAGCGAGGAACTCGATGTCACCGACAATGCGTTCACCGCTCTCCTGATGTATGGCGCGCTCAGGCTGCCATCGCTGCTTTCCGACATTCTCCCCATCGCCGCCCTGCTCGCGGCCCTGTTCACCGCCTCCGAACTGCTCCGGTCCAGCGAACTCGTGATCATGTGGGCATCCGGTCTTTCGGTCCTGCGCATCATGCTCCTGCTCGTGCCGACCGGCCTGCTCGTCTGCGGTCTCAAGCTCGCCAATGACGATTTCGCCGTCCCCCATGCCATCGAAACACTGCGGTCCTGGGGTGTCGGCGATTACCGGCGGGCGGCACTCGGCGCGGATGAGGGGTTTCTCTGGGTCAAGGATGGCAATGACGTGGTCCGCCTGCCGCTCTTCGACGAACGGGACACGGTGGAGGTCACAAATCTCCTGATCATCCGTCTCGATGATGAGGGCTCCCTCATCGAACGCCTGCATGCCGACCGCGCGAGGATGGCGCCCGGCCTGTGGACGCTCGAGGGCGTCACCCGCAATCGGGTCGGCGGACGCGCCGTCGAACGGATCGACGAGCTGGCCTGGCCCAACAATCTGCCCATGGAACGGGTCACCGCCCTCGCCCGTCCGCCGCAGGAGGTGGGCCTTGTCGGACTGATCGACATCGTTCGTCATGACGGTTACGGCGTCTCGACCACCGAACGCCACCGCACCTGGCTCTATTATCGCATCGCCAGCGCCTTCGTGCCCATGCTCATGAGCTTTCTGGGCTTCGCCCTCGCCTATCGCTTCACCCGTGGTGGCGGCATCGCGTCGCTCTTCATCCGCGGGATCGCCATCGGCTTCACATTCCTGATCCTGAGCGGCCTTGCCATCGCGCTCGGCGAAGCCGGCTTCCTGCCACCGAGCCTTGCCGCTTGCGGCCCGACACTGCTGCTGGCATCCGTCATCTTTACCGTCGCCTGGCGCGTGTCGCGTCTTCGACCCGCGGGAGCCTGACGATGAAACCGCGTATCGGCCTGATCAGCAATCCGAAGAGCGAGCGCAACCGCAAGGGGCTCGAGCGCATGCGGGCACGGATCGATGCGCAGCCGGAGATCATCCACCGCGAGCTCGCACCCGAACGGCCGCTCGACGACATCCTCCGCGAACTGGCCGGAGCCGGCATCGACATTCTCGTCTGCAACAGCGGTGACGGCATGGTTCAGGCCGCCATGACCTCGTTGCTGGAAAAGTCGATCTTCGAACGACCGCCGCTGCTGGCGATCTGGCCGCGCGGGATGGCCAACATGACCGCCGCCGATTGCGGGCTTCGCAGTCGCGGCTGGTCATCGCTGGAACGACTCATCGCTGCCGCCAACGCCGACAGACTCGACGAGATCCGGCTCAGGCGGCATGTGCTGCGGGTCGACTATCGCGACGACCGACCGGTACAGTGCGGAATGTTCATGGGCGCGCTCGGCATCTATGATGCCATCCGCATCTGCAAGGGTTCCGTTCACAAGCACGGTTTCAAGGGCGAGTGGTCGCATGCGATCACCCTTGCCGGACTGCTTGCGGGCTCGCTCTTCCGTGGTCTCGAAGCGCTCGGCATCGACGGCCACGATGTCCGCCTGCGCGTCGATCAGGGGGAACTGCTCGACGAGCGCCTCCTGCTCCTGCTCTGCACCACACTCGATCACCTCGTCCTGCGCTCGCGCCCCTTCTGGCAGACCGAGGGCGGCCCGTTGCGCTTCACCCGGATCGGCCATCCACCACTCGGGCTCGTGCGCAATGCCTGGAAGGTGCTCTATGGCGGCGAGCCGCGCAGATTGCCGGAAACGCATTATCGAAGCCTCGGGGCCGGACGTGTGGAGCTCTGGCTGGACGAACCCTTCACCATCGACGGCGAGTTCTTCGAGCCGCTGCGCACCCGGCCCGTGCGTGTCACCGCCTTCGAGACGCTGGACCTGCTGCGTGTCTGACCGCTTCGATGAAGCCGTGGCGGCGCTGATCCGCCCGGACCTGCACCGACCGCCTCCCGACGAGGTGCGCAAGCTCGCAGCGGAGGCGATCAGACTTGCCGGAGGCCGGCGGAGCGAGGGGGGCGGGATCGTGGCCACGCTCTTCTACGGCAGCTGCTACCGCGACGGCATCGTCGGCGACGGCATGGTCGATCTCTATCTGCTCGCAGACAGCGAGGGCGTGCCTGCGCAGGGCAGGATCGCGGCCATCGCCAACCGGCTGGTGCCGCCGAACGTGCACTATGTCCAGTGTCGCGACGACGATGGTCGCACGCTCCGCGCCAAATATGCCCTGCTGACGTTGCAGCAGTTCTCCGCGCGCATGCGTCCTGCATGCGGCAATCCCTATTTCTGGGCCCGCTTTGCCCAGCCGACAGGGATCGTCGAGGTCGAGGCGGATTGTCGCGACAGGTTGGAGGCAGCCTTCGTTCGCGCCATCCGCACATTGCACGGACATGCCCGGCGGCTGACGGGTCCGGACAGCCCTCCCGAGACGCTCTGGGTCAGCGTCCTGCAGGAAACCTACCGCACCGAACTCCGGGTCGAGAAACCCGACCGCGCGCAGCAGATCTATCAGGCCAACCGGGAACGGTTCGATGCCGTCGCCGCCATTCTCGATCGGGCACCCGTGGAGCCGGAGATCGGCGGCACATGGGCCTGGCGGCGGTTCGAGGGCAAGGCGCTCAGCGTGCTTCGGCTGGTCAAGGCAGCCTTCACCTTCGCCGGCGGCGCGGACTATCTCGCATGGAAGATCGAACGCCACAGCGGCGTCGTCCTGCAACTGACGGACTGGCAGAAGCGGCATCCGATTCTCGCTTCCGGCCCCATCCTCTGGCGGCTCTGGCGGCAGCGGATCATCGGCTGAGCTTCCCGTTATCGATGGATCGACGGATCAGGGCGCGCGCGAACGTGTCAGTTCGAGCCAGCGGGAACGGTAGGAACCGAGACCCGGCAGGTCGAGACGGGCGGCGGGCTCCGTGTCGATACGTCCGTGGTCCGTTTGTCCCTTGCCTTCCCACCGCGCGAGCAGCATCGCCCCGTTCGCGGCACCGCTTGCCGAGGGAAACGCAAGAACGGGGCGTTGAGGGCGAAGTGCTGCGAGCAGCGATACCAGATGTGCATTCTTCGCAAACGGCCCGTCGATGAAGACCGGGGCGTCCACATCCAGAAGATCGAGCGCATGGTCCACCATGAGCGCGCTGTAGAGCGTCGCCAGCGCCGCCCGCCCGGCCGCTCCTTCGGGCTCCGGCCCGACGATTTCACCCCTTGCCGCGGGATAGGGTCCGACACCTTCGACAAAGGCGGGCAAGGCCATGCTCCCCGTTTCCACGAGGCGCGCGAGTTCCGCCTCACCGAATGCGGCCCGCAATCCGTCCGCGCCGGCAATGGCGGCATATTCGCGGCCGCCCATGAAGCGAAGCGTCGGTGTCGGACGGCCGGTGAAATCGGCGCCGGCGATCATGTCCCGCGCCGGATCGAGCGTTGTCAGCCGGCCGCCGATGGACATGCAGATCGTCCAGGTTCCGCTGGAGACCACCGCGAACGGTGCCGCCTGTCCGCGCAGATAGGGAACGAGCGAGGCATTGCTGTCGTGGATCCCGTTCAGGACTTCGCATGCAGGTGAAAGACCCGTCCTTGCGGCGAGTTCCGGACGCACGGTTCCCACACGTTGAAAGGCGGGACGCAGCGGCGGAAAGAGCCTGTCCCAGCCCCTTGCAACAACCAGATCGCTCGGTCTTCCTTCCATGGGAAACCAGAGGTGACTGTGGCAGGCAAAGGAGGTCACCTCGCTGGAGCGCACACCAGAGAGCCACCATGACCAGTATTGCGGGTAGAAGAGCACGGATGCGACCCGGTCGAATGCCTCGGGAAACCGTCGTTCGAGCCAGAAGAGCTGCCGGCCGACCGCAAGTCCGCCCGGAAGGTCCGGCGTGAAGGTTTTCCCGAAAGGATCGAGCACCGCCCGGAAATCGCCCGCGATCTCGTCCGGACCCGGATATTCGTAGTCCAGCATCGGCAGGGCGAGAGTGCCGTCGCCCTCGAGCAGGACGGCGGCAGCGCCATGGGTGACCGGCACCAGCGTTTCGATCTCCCCCGCCATGGGCAATGCCCGGAATGTTTCCACATACCATTGCTGCAGGCCGGCGAGATCGAAATGCGGATACAACCCGTCCGCGACGACCTCATTGGGCCGCTCGAAGGATTGCATCTCCCGGCCATTCCGGTCGAAG
>JAGREZ010000595.1 GCA_020446285.1 Geminicoccaceae bacterium | reverse complement strand
AGACCGTAAGACAGGCAAAGGCGATCAGCATCCATCCGAAAGCCGACATCATTCGATCACCTCACGGATATCGTCTTCTTCATTGACGGAAATCGTCGGTGGCTGGAGCCCCTTCATGGCCAGCTGCAGGAGCATGGCGGCAGCGCCGATCGGGACGGCCAGGAGTACCCAGAAATACTTGATGCGCAGGGCTGGCGTCGTCAGCCTGCCCTCGTTCAGCGCCACATCGAGACCCTGATAGAACAGGATGACGAGGGTGACAGCCATCAGCCCGCCGATGATCCACCCCACCACGCGCTGGACACTTTCGGGAAGCATGGAGAGAAAGACCGTCAGTCGCGGGTGCTGATCGGTACGCAGCGCGACCGCGCCGCCGATGAACGCCATGTAGATCATGGTGTAGCGGGCCAGTTCCTCGCCCCAGAAGAACGACAGCCCGAAGAAGTAACGCCCGACGACGAGCGTCACCACCACGATCACCATGACCAGAAGGGCGAGAGCCACGAGATTGCTCGCCAGAAGTTGCACGATCGTGTCGATCCGCCTGAGCCGATCGACGAGTGCATGTCCCTGCATGTGCTCCGCCCTCCCCCGGAATCATTGAACCGGAACCGCCCGCGACCATCGGTATTGCGCGGGCGGCCGGTGATCTTTTCTAGAACCGGTCGTCGAAGGACGCCATGTGATCGAAGAAGCCGGTCACGAACTCCTCGCCGAACTGGTCCACCGCCCAGGCCTTGGTCGGCTCGACCGTCGCCTCGTGGAATGCCTCCATTTCCGCTGGCGTCGGCGTGTAGACCTCGACACCCTCGTCACGAATCTTCTGCACACCGAGAAGATCCTGCACCCCGCCGATACCGTCATGGGCGAGACTGCCTTCGGCGTCGGCCGCGAGGATTGCCTTGCGCTGTTCGTCGCCGAGCGACTGCCACCAGTCCTCGTTGGTGATGACGGCACCCACCGTCATCACATGCTGGGTCAGCGTCATGTTGCCCTGCACCTGATAGAAGCGCTGCAGGAGAATATTGGTCGGCGGGTTTTCCTGACCATCGACAACGCCGGTCTGCAAACTGGTGTAGAGCTCGAGATAGGGGATCGGCACGGGTGTGGCGCCGAGTGCTTCCATCATCTGCTGATGCGGAACGACCTCCATCGTCCGCATCCGCAGCCCCTTCATGTCGGCCGGCGAATGAACGGGCGTTTCCTTGGTGGTCATGTCACGGAAACCATACGGGTGCAGCGAGATCACGCGGATCCCGGTTTCGCTGGCGACATCATCCATCAGCTCCTTGATGAACGGATTGTCGCGGTTCATCGTGGCGTTGAAATGGGCCCGGCTCTTGAACAGGAAGGGCAGGTCGACGATGCCGAGCCTGGGATAGCCGAGCGAAGCGAGCACGCCCGACGCGATATTGGCAAAATGCAGCGAGCCGCGGGAAATCTGCTGCACCATGGCGCGCTGGTCGCCGAGCTGGCCGTTGGGATAGAGCTCGACGGCGAACGAATCACCCGCGAGACGGCCGACCTGGCTCTGGAAGACGTGCATGTAGGCTGTCACGGGCGCCGTCGTCGGATCGTCGGGATCCGTCCAGGTCGCCTTCAGCTTTTCCTGCGCCAGCGCCGGCACGGCCGCGAGCATGAGGGCTGACGCCATCAGCAAGGACTTGAGCTTGGTTGTCATGTCTTTCCTCCCGTTCATCAGGGGGCCGGACGCCCCGCTGCCTTCTTGATCCCGCCGCCCCGCCATGCGCGGAAACCGGTCGGGAAGCGGTTATCCCGGACCAGGCTCGGGAATGAGCTTGCCGGGGTTCATGAGGCCCAGTGCTCAGGCGCATTCACTTCGTTCATTCACCCGAGCAGCGAACCGGGTGCTGCGCCCGGTACGGCGGATCCCTGCCGGGATGACCGCGAAAGCGTGGAAAGGCTCGTTTCTGGCATGGACGTTCCCGCAGGGAGCCATGGGCCGGGGGCACGGGATTTCCTCAATCGGAACACCCGATCACCCCCGGCATCCGCAACGCAACCGCTTCGAACATGGATGAACCGATACGGCCGGGCATCGCATCCTCCCCCGAGTGCGATGCCACCGCCGCCGGTCTTTCGAACCGTTACGCTGCCGGATATCCCGGCTCAGGCCGCAGCCTTCTCCGCCTTGTCATATTGCAGCACACCGGGCAGGGCCGCCTTGATGCGTTCGGCCTGTGCGGGCGTGGTCGCCGGCATCGGCGCACGCGGAAGACCCGAGCGAACGCCCTGCTGCGAAAGCGCGAACTTCACATTGGCCGGGAGATTGTCGGCCGAAATGGTGTTCCAGAAATTCAGAAGATCGACGTGGATCCGGTGGGCAAGCTTGAAGTCGCCGGCCTGAACGGCATCCCACAAGGCCACGCATGCCCCCGGTGCCGCCGCCGGATTGGCAGCGATCGTTCCATGCGAACCAAGGACGAACGAGGGGTAGAGCAGTGCATCGACTGCCGAGAGAATGATCGCATCGTCCGGTGCGGTGGTCATCAGGTCGGCGAACAGCTTGAGATCGCCAGCGCTCTGCTTGACACCCCTGACATTGGGAATTTCACGCATCATCCGGACGAGCTCCGACGGCGCGATATAGTTCCACGGGATCACATTGTAGATTATGATCGGCAGGTCGGTGGCATCGCCGAGTGCCTTGAAGTGGCTGTAGGTAGCGTCCGCATCCGGCTTGAAGAGATAGTGGACCGGCGTGATCTGCAGCGCATCGATGGCATATTTGCGCATGCGCTTCGCCTTGGCGGCGGCGTCAACGGTGGAATTGGTGATGATGCCGGCCACGACCGGAACGCGTCCGGCAGCTTCTTCGGCGCAGATCTCGGCGATTCGCTCGAGCTCGTCGGAATTCAGCGTGTGGCCCTCGCCGGTACTGCCACCGAAGCAGATGCCATGCACACCCCGCGAAATGACGAAGTTCACGTTTTCCCGAAGCGCTCCCTCATCGATCCGGCCGTCCGCGTCGAACGGCGTAACGATCGGCGGGATGATGCCGTAGATGTCCTTGCCCATGTCTTTCCTCCCCGAAGTACGTTCGAAATACGGGACAAGAGATACCAATCAGACATGATTCCAGTCAACCACCAAACGTGCAAATTCTTCACAAGATCCCGCAATCCGAATTGAGAGCAACATTTCTCCAAATTCATCCCATGGAGTCGTATGATTTTTATTTTAAAGTTATCAATATGTTATGATAAAGAAATCTTCTATTGAAGAAAAGAAGACACCCGCGTATCCCGCATTGCGGTATTTTTTGCGAACTCCGTTCTTGTTCCGGATTGCAGACGGGTTTATCCACATTGCGGGATATGAAAACAACAAGACCCGGCGCGGATGATCTCAGGGAAGGCGAAACGATGGCCGAAACGAAGAATATCAAATCTCTCGGCAAACTCGTCAGTGTGCTCGATTGCTTTTCCACCACGGATCGATCGCTGACCGTGTCGAAAATCGCCGAACGTGCCGAGTTGCCCCGGTCGACAGCACACAGAGCCATACTGGCACTCAAGGAAGTGGGTTTTCTCGAACAGGATCATACACGCGACGAGTACCGCCTGGGGCTACGGCTCTTCCAGCTCGGCGCAACGGTCCTCAACAACATGGATCTCCAGCGGGTCGCCCACCCGTTCGTCGAGGCGCTGAGCGCACTGACCGGGGAAGGCGTTCATCTCTGCGTCTTCGACGGCGAGCGCATGGTCTTCGTCGAGCGATCGACCGGCGGTCCGACCGGCCCCCAGAACGCCACCATCACCATGGAAATCTCGCCCTGCTACTGCACCGGTGTCGGCAAGGCCGCACTGGCGTTCCAGTCGAAGGCCGACATCGACCGTGTCATCGCCGCCGGTCTCATGCCGTTCACACGCACCACCATCACCGATCCCGCACGCCTCCACGGAGAACTCGACCAGATCCGTGCGCGCGGCTATGCCCTCGACCTCGAGGAGCACAAGGCCAACGTGAATTGCGTCGC
>JAGREZ010000105.1:2906-9675 GCA_020446285.1 Geminicoccaceae bacterium | reverse complement strand
CCGAGCAGGGGGTGATGCAGCGAGACGGTGAACCCGTTTCCGGCCGCGTCAAGCTCGAACGACACCCGCGACCCGTCGCTTGCCTCGCCCGTCCACTGGCCATGGAACACATCCTGCGGTGCGGCACGGACCTCCGGCGACATGAGCATGATGGCGAGAAACGCGACTGCGAAACGGATCATGTCGATGACCCTGCTCCCTGCGATCCGTGGAATCCGTGGAATCCGTGGTCTCTTGTCCCTGCATTTCCCGACAACCGCAACGCACGATTGCGGAAAACCCGGCGGGACGGAACGGCAGGCCGTCAGACCCGGTCATGGCGGAAAATCATAGCGGCTGTTCGCCCTGCCGTCACGCACGCCGCATCCGGCCGGGCGAAACATCCGCACTCCGCTGCGCATGCGTGCCGGCAACGTCACAGCACTCACGCAATTGGGCGTTGTTTTTCTATTGAGTTGAGATAGCTTGCAACGATCTGTTAAACCCATGCGTAGCGCGAGCTGACGCGGACCTGCCGGTCAGGGCCGCACAACGCCTTTCCTGTTCATTACCGGGAGCTTGTCCTTGTCGAGCCCGTTCGACCGCTTTTCGGGTCTGCCCGAATTCCAGTTCCGGCGGCTGGCCGCCCTCCTCGAGGGCATCGCACCCCGCACCGGAACGGATGTGCTCGATCTCACCGTGGGCGAACCCAAGCACGCGCCGCCGCCCATGCTCGCCGAAACCGTCGCCGCCCATGCCGGCAGCTGGAACCGTTACCCGCCGCCGCTCGGCACCGACTCGTTCCGCAGGACGGTCACGGACTGGCTCGTCCGCCGTTTCGACCTGCCCGATGGCCTCATCGACCCGGAACGGAACGTGCTGCCGCTCGCCGGCACCAAGGAGGGCCTGTTTCTCCTGCCCTCGGTGCTGAACGGCAAGGCGAACGCCGTGGCCCTCATGCCGAGCCCGCTCTATGCCGTCTATGCCGGTGCGGCGGCACTCGCCGATGCGGAGCCGGTGGGCCTGCCGGCGGTCGCCGAACATCACTTCCTGCCGGATCTCGATTCGCTCGACGACAGCCTCCTCGACCGCACGACGGTCTTCTTCCTGTGCTCGCCGGCGAACCCGCAGGGAGCCGTTGCCGGCCCCGACTATCTCGCACGATTGCTGCAGCTCGCCCGTCGTCACGATTTCCTCTTCGTCGCCGATGAATGCTACAGCGAGATCTACGACCGCGAGGCGCCGACCGGCGCGCTCGAGGTGGCTGCCGGATCTGGCGGCGGACTGCGCAATCTCGTCGTCATGCACTCCCTGTCGAAACGCTCCAACGCAGCCGGGCTGCGCAGCGGTTTCGTCGCGGGTGACGGCGAGGTCATCCGCCGCTTCGCCCGGCTGCGCGCCTATGGCGGCGCCGTCCAGCCGATGCCGGTCATGGCCGCCGCCGAACGCCTCTGGCAGGACGAGGAGCATGTCATCCGCAATCGCGAGGCCTACCGGCGCAAGATCGATCTCGCCGAGCGCAGGCTCGGCAACCGTTTCGGTTTCTTCCGGCCGAAGGGCGGCTTCTTCCTCTGGCTCGATGTCGGCGATGGCGAGGAGGCCGCACTGCGCCTCTGGCGCGAGGCGGCGCTCAAGGTCCTGCCGGGGAGCTTTCTCACCTTCGCCTCACCCACCGGAACGGACACCGCCTGCGATCCGGGCCGGCGCTATATCCGCGTCGCCCTCGTCCATGACGAGCCGATCGTGGACGAAGCACTCGGCCGTCTGGTCGACACGCTCGGCTGAATGTCGGATCAACTGAAGGACATGGATTGATGGCTTCATCGCTGACCGGCCTTTTCGACCCTTCGCCGCTGGGCCCGTGGATGTGGACGTTCGGCCGCCGCGCTGTCGGCGTCGCGCTGACCCTCGCGGCAATCTTCTTCGCGGCGGCCTTCTTCGGCTTCGAGCCGGGCGACCCGTCATTCAACAACGCCACCGCGGGCGAGACCGTCAACATCATGGGCTCCGCCGGCGCGTTCGCGGCCGACCTGCTCTACCAGTCCTTCGGCCTTGCCGCATGGGTGCTGCCGGTGGCGTTCGGCGCGCTCGGGGTCCGGCTCATGTTCGCCGACGGACTTGCCCGTCCCTGGCTGCCGGCGCTCGCCCTGCCGCTGGCGCTCCTCTTCCTTTCCGCATGGCTCGCCTCCTGGCCGATCGGTTCCGAAACGGCCTGGCCGTTTCGCGCCGGCTATGGCGGATTTGTCGGCGATCTCGAATTTCTCACCCTGCAACAGCATATGAGCCCCACCCTCTTCGGCTGGGTCACCTGTCTCGGCGGCATTGCGCTCGCCATCCTCTCGCTCGGCGTCGGCTGGCGGGAAAGCCTCGTCGCGGCGCACATCATCGGACGCCGGTCGGCCCGTGTCGGGCGCCAGATGGGCGATGCGGCGATGGCCGCCACCCACGCATCGCGCGACATCATCGAGGACGGCCTTCGCCATTTCGAGCAGAAGCGCCGGCCGCTCCGGGCACCCGTCCTGTCCGAGCGCGCCGATGTCTCGCTGGAACCGCGCGCGAGCCGCTCGGCCGGCATCATCGAACGCCTGAAGCAGGCACTCGCCTGGTTCGAGCGGACGAAGGAGCCGCAATATGTGGAGGTTCATCCGGACGAGATCGAGCCCATGCAGCGCCCCGGCGCACGCCGCCCGGCCTTCCGCGGCCGGCGCACCCGCCCCGGTCCGATCGAGCGGGAACCCGTGGCCGAAACCCGTCAGCACCGCGAGGATGACCGGTACGAGGATGAGCGCTACGAGGACGGCCCGTATCGGGACGAGCGGTACGAAGAGGGGCCGTACGCGGAGGAAGACGAGGCATTCATCGACGATGGTCCGCCGGAGGACGAACTGACGATGGAACCAGCACCGCGCCCTGCCCCCCGCCCGGTGCGCAGGGAGCCGGCGCCCGCCCGCATGGCGACAAGGGCCGATGACGCGGTTTTCGAGCTGCCGACGCTGGAATATCTCACCAAGCCGCGACAGAATTTCCGTTCGTCCATCACGAAGACATCGCTCGACGAAACCTCGAGGCAACTCGAGAAGGTCCTCGACGATTTCGGCGTGCGCGGCGAGATCATCGACGCCAAGCCCGGCCCGGTCATCACCCTGCTGGAGCTGGAACCCGCACCCGGCACCCGCTCGCAGCGGGTCATCAGCCTCGCCGACGACATCGCCCGGTCGCTCTGCGCCATGTCGGTGCGCGTCGCCACCGTGCCGGGGCGCAATGTCATCGGCATCGAACTGCCCAACCCCGAGCGTGAAATCGTGTTCCTGCAGGACCTGCTGCGCTCGGAAGCCTACAACAGCAGCGAGGCGCGGCTGCCGCTCGCACTCGGCAAGGACATCTCCGGCAACACGGTGATCGTCGATCTCGCCCGGATGCCACACCTGCTCATCGCCGGCACCACCGGCTCGGGCAAGTCGGTGGCGATCAACGCNNCTGCTCTTCCGCCTGACGCCGGACCAGTGCCGGATCATCATGATCGACCCGAAGGTCATCGAGCTTTCGGTCTACGAGGATATCCCGCATTTGCTCGCCCCCGTCGTCACCGAACCGCACAAGGCGGTGGTGGCGCTCAAATGGGTCGTGCGGCAGATGGACGAGCGCTACCGGCTGATGTCGCATCTCGGCGTGCGCGACATCTTCGCCTACAACCGCCGGATCGATCAGGCGCGCGCCAGGGGCCAGTCGCTCACCCGGCGGGTGCGCGTCGGCTTCGAGCCGGGCACCGGCCAGCCGATCATGGAAGACCAGCCCATCGACATGACGCCGCTGCCGCTGATCGTCGTCATCGTCGACGAGGTGGCCGATCTCATGCTCACCGCCGGCAAGGAGATCGAGAGTGCGATCCAGCGCCTTTCGCAGAAGGCACGCGCCGCCGGCATTCACCTGATCGTCGCCACCCAGCGGCCTTCGGTCGACGTGCTCACCGGCGTCATCAAGGCCAACCTCCCCTCGCGCATCAGCTTCCGCGTGAGCTCGAAGATCGACAGCCGCACCATTCTCGGCGAGCCCGGCGCCGAACAGCTCCTCGGTCAGGGCGACATGCTCTACCTCATGCCCGGCGACCGGATCATGCGCGTGCATGGCGCGCTCGTGTCCGACACCGATGTCGAGAAGGTCGTGACCTGGCTCAAGACCCAGGGCGAGCCCGAATATGACGAGGCGGTGACCAGCGAGGGCGGTGGCGAACTGCCGCTCGACGGAGGCGGCGGAGGCGGCGAACTCTCCGGCGAGATGGGCAGCGACGGCCTGTACAACCAGGCCGTGCAGATCGTCGCCCGCGACGGCAAGGCATCGACCAGCTATCTCCAGCGCAAGCTTTCCATCGGCTACAACAGCGCCGCCAAGCTGATCGAGCGGATGGAAGCCGAGGGCCTCATCAGCTCCGCCGATCATGTCGGCCGCCGCCAGGTTCTCATGGGCCGTGGCGGCATCGACGGCGACCAGCCGACGGACGACGCATGAACCGCCTCGCACGGGACAGACGGGCCGTCCTCCTGTCGCTTCTCGCCTGCGGGACAGCGGCTGCTTTGCCCGATGCGGCAGCGGCGGCGCCGTCGGTCACCATCGCCGGTCTGGAGGCTTATCTCAACGGCATATCGACCCTGCGCGCGCGCTTCTCGCAGATCGCCGCCGACGGTTCGATGTCGACCGGACTGTTCGCCCTCGAACGTCCGGGACGGCTTCGCCTCGACTATGACCCGCCCTCGGGCGTCCTGCTCATCGCCCCGGGCGACTGGCGTCTCGTCTTCTACGATTCGACGATCCGTCAAGTGAACGTCATACCGATCAGCAAGACGCCGCTGGGCTTTCTGCTGGACGACGAGGTGCGACTGTCGGGGCCGGTGACGGTCGTCGACCAGCGCCTCGAGGGCGACGAGGTCGGCGTGACACTGATCCGCAGCGATGCGCCGGATCAGGGGAACGTCACGCTGGTGTTCGGGGCGAACCCGCTGGAGCTGCGCCGCTGGGCGGTCGTCGATCCCCAGGGGCTGACGACGATCGTCATCCTCGAAAAACCCGAATGGGGCATCCCGCTCGACCGCGAGCTGTTCCGCTGGCGCGACCCCGCCATCTTCGGCTATCCTGACGACTGACCGATCCCGTCAAACATTGCTGCGGCATTCATATCTCGTTAACCGGTCACCGGTTATTTTCGTGCGATCGGGTTCAAACTGGATTGTCAGGTGAATGAAGTTGGGATCGGCGCGAGAGCGATCTGATCGCTCGGCCGGACCGGCCATCGGAAAGTGCCGGGGAGAAGGGAGTTTCGCGCAAGTCGGCGCGAAGCCGGGCCTTCCCGCGCGTTCCGTGACCAGTCTCGCGGCGCTGATTGTCTCCATCCTCGTCGTTCCGGTTCCAGCCGCTCTCGCGGCCATTCCCGGCCTGCCCGGCCAGACCGAGATCGCCAGCAGGACCGGCTGGATCGCCGCCATCTTCGCCATCGCCTTCACCATCGGCTACGCCGTGCACAATGCACGACTCATCCGCGGTATCCGCAAGCAGACCCAGGCCTCCGAGGAACTGTTCACCGACCTCGCCAAGGCGGCGACCGACTGGATCTGGGAATCCGACAGCTCACTCGCGCTGACCGCGATATCCGAGGGCTTCGGCCGCGCGACCGGCTATGACCAGTCGGTATTCGTGGGGCAGATCCTGCATGAATGTCCGAGCATCGAGATGAGCGAGGAGCTGCAGCGCACGATCGCCATGGCGATCGCCTCGCAGCGGTCGTTTCGCGACATCAACTGCCGCTTCCTCGGTCCCGAGGGCGAGGTGCACTATTTCAAGATCAGCGGCCGGCCGTTCTTCGACACCAACGGCAAGCTCCGCGGCTATCGCGGCGGCGGCGTTGATATCAGCGATCTGGTCGAGGCCAAGGATCGCGTCCGTTTCCTCGACCGCCACGATCCGCTCACCGGCCTTCCCAACCGCATGGCCCTTCGCGAGGAACTGGGCCGGGTTCTGGGCCGGGCGCGGATCGCCGACAAGCAGCCGGCGCTGATCGCGATCGACATCGCCCGCTTCGGCTCGATCAACGACGCATTCGGCGCCGCCGCCGGCGATCATGTCCTGCGCCAGTTCGCCGAGCGGCTCATGGTCTGCCTTCGTCCCGATGACATGCTGTTCCGCCATGGCAATGACGAGTTCCTCGTGCTGCGCCCTCTGCCTTCGGGTTTCGAGAAACTCGAGGAGCTGATCGAGAAGATCGGCGTGACACTGGCGGAAGCGTTCGAGATCGACGAACAGCGCGTGCGCGTCGCAAGTCATATCGGCGTGTACGAGGTGGGACCGGGCGAGAAGGACGCCGAGACATGTATCCGTCGCATCCAGATCGCCCTGCGTCATGGCAAGGCGCAGAGCGAGCGGGTGACGGTCTACAGCGATGGCATGGATGTCGAGGCCGAGCTCACGCGGCGCCTTGAGGAGGATCTGCGCATCACGATCCGCGCGGACGGGCTCGCGCTCAACTACCAGCCGCAGCTTTCGCTCACGGCCGGCAGGATCATCGGTGCGGAGGCGCTGGTGCGCTGGCATCATCGCGACCACGGGTTCGTCTCGCCGGCACGCTTCATTCCCATTGCCGAACGCACCGGGCTGATATCCGACCTCAGCCGCTGGGCGCTGCGCAGGGCATGCCTGGATGCGCGCGAATGGAACGGCATGCATGTGGCCGTGAACCTGTCGCCGATCGATGTTCAGCAGGCCGATTTCCTCGACTGGATCGGCCGCACGGTCAGCGAATGCG
>JAGREZ010000105.1:0-2783 GCA_020446285.1 Geminicoccaceae bacterium | reverse complement strand
CGACGATTTCGGCACGGGCTATGCGGGCATGGGCTACCTGCAGATGTTCCCGTTCGACAAGCTGAAGATCGACCAGTCCTTCATCAAGCGCATGAACCACTCCAAACACGCCCTTGCGATCGTGCGCTCGGTCATCAAGCTCGGACACGAACTCGGCATGACCGTCTGCGCCGAGGGCGTGGAGGACGAACAGCAGCTCGAGGCCCTGATCGTCGGCGGCGCCGACGTCATCCAGGGCTACTATACCGGCCCGCCGATGGCCGCATCGAGGCTCAAGGCGCTGACGGGCAAGCAGGACGGCCGCGCTACGGAACGACGCACGGCGAAGCGAACGCGACGCAAGCTGGAAAACAGCGGTCAGACGACCTGAACCCTCCAGCGGATATCCACCGCTTTTCCACCACCTGTCCCGCCGCTGTCCACATGCCCTCCGGATGCCGACACCACAGGCACCACCGCACACATGACGCGGCGAATGCCGTCAATGATCGGAGCGGTGGAGAATGTCCGCGGAAATGCCGGTATCGTAGCCGAGACCCATGGGCGTGATCGCGGGAAAACCCGTTGCGCCGGGCGTCACCAGACCCCTGCGGCCGAGTGCGGTGTAGACGGCACGATTGAAGAGTCCGGTCGCATCGCGTGCGCGGACGAGCGCATCACCGACATGGAAATGATCGCCATGCGGCGACGGCAGCCCGCGCAGCGCCACATTCCCGTCCTCGTCGGCCGGCAGCGCCCAGTTTTCCTGTCGTGCCAGATATTGCAGGATTGCCATCGTCTTCAACTGCAGGGCATTCAGTTTCAGGGGATTCTTCCGGTTCGTCATTCTTCAGTCCCTCACCCGCTGCTTGCAGCGGGCCTGTACAAACAACCCCGCTGCAAACAGCGGGGTACTATCCTTTGCGTTCAAGCGCCACGCAGGCGGCACTCCCGGTCGGTCGCCAGTCGTCGCCTTGCTCCTCCACTACCGCTGCAGGCAACAGGGTATTATCCTTTGCGCCACACAGGCTGCGCTCCCGGTCGGGCGCTAGTCGTCGCCTTGCTCCTCCACTACCGCTGCAGGCAACAGGGTATTATCCTTTGCGCCACACAGGCTGCGCTCCCGGTCGGGCGCCAGTCGTCGCCTTGCTCCTCCACTACCGCTGCAAACAGCGGGGAATGGACTCCACGAGATTCAATCCGGGAGCGCCAGCTTTGCCCGGAGCAGGTCGCTGACCATCTTCGGGTTGGCCTTGCCCTTGCTCGCCTTCATCACCTGACCGACGAACCAGCCGATGGCCTTGGGGTTCTTCTGCAAGGACGCCACCTGGTCGGGATTGGCGGCGATGATGTCGTCGATGACGGGCTCGATCGCACTGGTATCGGAAACCTGCCTGAGCCCCTTCGCCTCGACGATGGCCAACGGATCGGCTGGATCCTCCATCATCGACGAAAACACGTCCTTGGCGATCTTTCCCGATATCGTTCCATCAGCGATGAGATCGAGAAGCTTGCCGAGACGTTCGGCGCAAACCGGGCTCTCCTCGATGGAAAGCCCCTTGCGTCCGAGCGCGCCGTAGAGATCGTTGATGACCCAGTTGGCGGCGATCTTGGCATCGCGCCCGGCCGCCACATTCTCGAAGAAGTCCGCCGTCGCCCGTTCGTCGGTCAGCACGCCGGCATCATAGGCGCTCAGTGCGAATTCGCTCTCGAACCGCTGCTTTCTTGCATCCGGCAGTTCCGGCAGCCTTGCCCGCAGATCCTCGATGAGCGCCTCGTCCAGAACGACCGGCAGAAGATCGGGGTCGGGAAAGTAGCGATAGTCCTGCGCCTCTTCCTTGCCGCGCATGGACCGCGTCTCGCCGCGCACGGAATCGTAGAGACGGGTCTCCTGCACGACCGTGCCACCCGATTCGATCAGCTCCACCTGGCGTTTCGCCTCATGCTCGATCGCCCGGGCGACAAAGCGCATGGAATTGAGATTCTTGATCTCGCAGCGCGTGCCCAGTTCCGTCGAACCCGCCGGGCGCACCGACACATTGGCGTCGCAGCGCAGGTTGCCCTTCTCCATGTCACCGTCGCATGTGCCGAGATAGCGCAGGATCGAGCGCAGCTTGCGCATGTAGGCGACGGCCTCCTCGGGCGAGCCAATATCCGGCTCCGAGACGATCTCCATGAGCGCGACACCGCATCGGTTGAGATCGATCAGCGTGCCGTCGCCGAGCTGGTCGTGAATGGACTTGCCGGCATCCGCCTCCAGATGCAGCCGGGTGATGCGCACATCCTTGCGGCTGCCATCCTCGAGGTCGATGGCGAGCACCCCCTCGCCGACGATGGGCGTCTGGTACTGGCTGATCTGGTAGCCGAGCGGCAGGTCCGGGTAGAAATAGTTCTTGCGCTCGAAGATCGACAGCCGGTTGATCCTCGCATTCAGGCCGAGGCCGGTCATGACCGCCATCTCGATCGCCTTCGCGTTCACCACCGGCAACATGCCCGGCATCCCGGCATCGAGCGGCGCCACATGCGTGTTGGCCTCGCCGCCGAACGCGGTCGACGCGCCGGAGAACAGCTTGGACGCCGTGGCGACCTGTGCATGAACCTCGAGACCGCAGACGATCTCCCAGCTCCCCGTCGCCCCCTCGATACGAAAGCTCATGCCCGCTCTCCGGGCCTGCCGGGACGAAGGTCGAGGCCGGCGGCCTCCTCGAGCACGGCACCCACATCAAGCACCGTCTGTTCGTCGAAGGCCCGGCCGATCACCTGCAATCCCAGCGGCAGCCCGTCGCCATCGAGCCCGCCGGGCA
>JAGREZ010000104.1:5684-8626 GCA_020446285.1 Geminicoccaceae bacterium | reverse complement strand
GGATCGTCATGCACCATCACGGTACGTCCCGCGATGGTTTCGGCGACCGGAATGCGGTGCGCGGCGGCAAAGGCCGAAAGCTCGGCCTCGGCTTCACTGTAGCGCACGCCACCGCCGGCAATGATGAGCGGCCTCTTCGACGATTTCAGTTTCTCCACGGCGGCTGCTACCTGATCGAGATCGGGACGCGGACGGGGAGCCTTGTGCACAACCGTCTCGAAGAACCGTGCGGGATAGTCGAACGCCTCGCCTTGGGCGTCCTGCGCCAGTCCCAGGAAGACAGGGCCGCAATCGGCCGGATCGAGCAGGGTTGCCACCGCCTGCGGCAGGCTCTGGAGGATCTGTTCGGGACGCACGATCCGGTCCCAGTAGCGCGTGACCGGTTTGAACGCATCGTTGACGGTGATCGTCGGATCGCCCCAATGCTCGACCTGCTGGAGAACCGGGTCGGGAAAGCGGCTGGCGAACGTGTCGCCGGAAATGATGAGCACCGGCAGGCGGTTGGAATGTGCGACACCGGCGGCTGTCACCATATTGAGCGCACCCGGCCCGATCGAACTCGTGGCCACCATGATCTGCCGACGTTTCTTTGCCTTGGCGTAGCCGATCGCAGCGAGCGCCATCGACTGTTCGTTCTGGCCGCGCCATGTCGGAAACTCGTCCTTGACCGCTTCCAGCGCCTCGGAAAGACAGGTCACGTTGCCGTGGCCGAATATGGCGAAGACACCCGGAAACAAGGGCTCCTCGCGTCCATCGACGATGGTTTTCTGGGCCATCAGGAACTTCACGAGGGCTTGTGCCATCGTCAGCCGCACGGTGGTGCTCATTGTTTCCTCCCATTTCCCCTGTTTCGGGCTTATAGCGCCATGTGCAGGGGTCGTGAACAGTGTTTCCGAGCAGACATCCCGGGTCCGGGCCGGGTCCGGGCCGGACCCGGAAATGCCACAACCGATCTTCCCGTCCGGCTGTCTGCCGATATGATAGGGTTCAGAGCCAGCGTCGACGCGCCTGCTCGTCGCTTTCCCGTGCGTCCACCCAACGCCCGCCATCCGGCCCTTCCTCATGCTTCCAGAAAGGCGCGCTTGTCTTCAGCCAGTCGATGAGAAAGGTGCAGGCATCAATCGCCGCGCCCCTGTGGGCGGAAGCAGCCGCGACGAGGACGATGGGCTCGCCCGGCAACATGCGGCCGAAACGATGGATGACGAGCGTACGGTCGAGGGGCCACCGGCGCCGGGCTTCGGCCTCGATCTCCTCGAGCTTGCGTTCGGTCATGCCGGGATAGTGTTCGAGCGTCATCGCATCGACCCTCGCCCCTTCATGCATGTCCCGAACGAGTCCGATGAAGGTGGAAACGCCACCGATCCCCGGATCGCCCGAACAGAAGGCGCTGATCTCCGCGCCCGGATCGAATGGCGCCTCCTGCACGCGGACGGTCACATCACCCTCCGGTCACAGGCGGGAAGAATGCGACTTCGTCGCTCGCGGCAACAGTCGCATCCCGTTCCACATATTCCTGGTTGATGGCGCATCGAACGACACCCTTGGCCGCGCAAGCCTCGGCGAAACGCGGGTGACGTCTTCCGACCCATTCCATCAGTGCCGCGACGGTGGTCACATCCGGCGGCGGGTCGACCTCTTCCTGCGAGCAACCGGTGCGCTGCCTGAGCCAGGCGAAATAGCGGATCTTCATGTCATGCTCCCCGTCGGCCGTCGCGGCTATCGGCATTTCTTCAACATGCTGTCAGCCCTGTTCGTGGAAATGATCGTGTACCGCGCGAGCGACCGCACGGTTGATCCCGGGCACCTTCTCCAGATCCTGAAGCGATGCACCCTGGATCTCTCGCACGCTGCCGAAATGGCTCAACAGCGCCTTCTTTCGCTTGCCTCCGACACCGGCGATGCGGTCGAGAGCGGAAACGGCCATCGACTTGCCTCGCTTGCTCCGGTGGGTGTTGATGACGAACCGATGCGCCTCATCCCGCAGGCGCTGCAGATAGAACAGGACGGGATCCCTGTCATCGAGCCTGCGCGGCTCCCGACCCTGCATGAAGAAGCGTTCCTCGCCGGCATCCCGGTTCGGTCCCTTGGCAACGCCGAGAACGGCAACGCCTTCCACACCCAGTTCGTTCAGGACACCCATGACCGACGAGAGCTGTCCCGCACCACCATCGATGAGAACCAGATCCGGCCAGGTGCCGCGCTCCGGATCCTCCCGCAGCAGCCTCGCGAAACGGCGGCGAAGAACCTCGCGCATCATGGCGTAATCGTCGCCGGGCTCGAGCTCGGCATCCTTGATGGCAAATGTCCGGTAGGCCCTGCGCTCGAACCCCTCGGGTCCGGCGACGATGAACGCGCCGACGGGATGTCGACCCTGAATATGGCTGTTGTCGTAAACCTCGATCCGTTTCGGTGCATTGTCGAGGGCAAAGCGCTCACCGAGCTGGGCCAGGATCGCCGCCTGCGATTCATGTTCCGCCATGCGGCGCGCAAGTGCCTGTCGGGCGTTGTCGAGCGCAATGTCGACCAGTTGCCGCTTGCCACCCCGCCTTGGAACGAGAAGACCGACCTTCTGGCCAGCGCGACTCGCGAGTGCTGCAGCCAGGAGCTCATGTTCTTCGAGATCATCGCTCAGGAGCACTTCACGCGGAGCGGTGCGTTCGGAATAGAACTGTGCCGCGAAGGCAGCGAGAATGTCCGCGTTGGAGGCTTCCCGGGTATGTACCGGAAAGTAGGCGCGGTTTCCGTAGTTCCGGCCGCCACGGTAGAAGAACACCTGAACGCAGGCCTGCCCGCCTTCGCTGTGCACGGCCATGATGTCGGCATCCTCGACCGCGCTCGTATTGATACCCTGCCGCGCGGCGACGTGTGCGATCCCCTTGAGCCTGTCGCGAAGCATCGCCGCCTTCTCGAAATCCAGCCGCTCGGCGGCCGCATGCATCTCC
>JAGREZ010000104.1:5397-5618 GCA_020446285.1 Geminicoccaceae bacterium | reverse complement strand
TCGGCATAATCCTCCTTCGAGATGCGCCCGACGCACGGACCGGAACAGCGCTTGATCTGGTATTGCAGGCAGGGCCGGGTCCGCGCCGAGAAGATCGAATCGGAGCAGTTGCGCAAGGGAAAGGCCCGCAGCAGCGCGTTGAGCGTGTCATTGACCGCGGTTGCGGAGGCGAACGGGCCGAAATACTCGGTCGAGGCACGCTTGGAGCCGCGATGTTTCGC
>JAGREZ010000104.1:0-5339 GCA_020446285.1 Geminicoccaceae bacterium | reverse complement strand
TCGCGAAGGACGATATTGAAGGACGGTCGATGCCGCTTGATCATGTTCGATTCGAGCAGCAGTGCTTCGACCTCGCTCGTCGTGGTGACGAATTCCATCGAGCGGGTCAGCGCCACCATCCGCTGCAGCCGGGTCGTCAGCGTCTGCGGCTTGGTGTAGGAGGCCACCCGTTTCTTCAGGGACTTGGCCTTGCCGACATAGAGGAGCTGTCCCTTGCCATCGAACATCCGGTAGACACCGGGACCGCTCGGCAGGGTTCGCAGATAGTTACGGATGAGCGTCGCACCGCCAAGCGCCTCCGCCTGGCCGGTACGATAGGCAGCCTGTTCGACCATGTATGCTATGTGCGGCGACGGTCACGCCCGGTCAAGGGTTCCGCAATGCCCGCATCCCTGGTCCCTTGTCGGCAGCGCGCCAGAAAGGCGGCAATGAGTGCCGGAGCCTCGTTCGCCCGGCGATGGAAAGATACGGGCGGTGCGGCGAGATGGTCGCGTACGGTTTCGGTCAGTCTTTCCGATCGCTCGCATATGACGATCGGTACCTCCGCCGCGAGCCGCCGTGCAAAGGGCAACTGGTCATTGACGGGATTGCGCCGACTGATCCTGCCCCGACGTGGAACGACGATGACGCCGCACCCCGCCCCGAGACCGTCCATGATCAATCCGACACCCGCATGCGCGATGAGCAGGCGGCTCGACCTGAGCTGCCGGATCAGACGGGAATGCGTCAGGAAACGCTCGAATCGCATGTGTCGCGGTTCCACGCCCGAATGCCCGATCTGGGCGAACGCCTCGAGCCCCAGCGTCGCCACGGTCCTGTCGGCTGCCAGCACCAGTTCATCGAAGCCGTAAAGGAACGTGCCGACAGCAATCGTGATCAAGCGAGAATACCCCTTGCAAGAATGGCTTTCGGGAAGGCATCGAGCTGTTCGGGCCATTGGACGATGAAGAGATGGCAGAACGGATAGACGAGCCGGCCGGCAAGGGTTGGCCGGACACTCCCCGAACTCTCGATGAAGATCGCCGTGGCGCCCATGAGCCTTGCGAGAATGACACTCGCGACCGCAACATCGGCACCGCTTGAGATGACAAGGGCGGGTCGCTCGCGAAGCAGCATGAACAGGGTCTGGGCAATGTTGAGGGCAAGTCGCGCAGGGGACCGGCGCGGATGGCAGAGATGATACGTCCGGCGGGCGGCCGGATCGACGGCACGAACGCTTGCAAACGTCGCATCGAACCGGTCGGTGAAGTCGATGCCATCGAGCGCCCGCATCAGTTCGGCGTAATGTCCGCCCGGCGAATAGGCGAGACAGGTCCGCCGCACCTCGGTGTGCAGCCTCATCGAACGAGCCACCTTCCCCGCTTGCCGAGCTTGCGGACGAGGCGGCCGCCGCGATCCTTGATGATGCCGACGGGCTTCCTGCGGTCGAAGCGGTCGAGCGAGGACGGGCTGTCACAGGCATAGAGATCGAGCGGTATGCCATCGAAGAGTGCGGATGTGCGCAGGCGCAGCATGAGAAGGTTGATTGCGAGCCAGTCTTCCATGCCGGCAACGAAAAACAGCCTGAGATCGATATCCGATCGCTCGCCCGGAGTCCCCCGCCCGCACGCCTGAGAGCCGATGCAGACCGCCTCGTCGACGATCGGAATATCGACGAGGCGCTCGAAGCAGCGATCGCGCCACGCATCGATGACCTCGGGATCCTGCCTGTAGAAGTGGCAGTAGCGCAGACAGACCCATAATTGCCCATTGAAGAAGAAGTTCAGACTGTGTGCCAGCAGGAGCGCCAGGAAAAATGCCAGCGCACCGCCGGCTCCCAGCGTTTCGAGGCAGAGGCCGAAAAACAGGGTCAGCGCGACCTCGAGCAGAAGGCGAAATGTGAGCTCCTTTCGCTCCATCCCCCGCATTCCCTGCATCACCCAGTTGATCAGGAGAATGCCGTGACAGGTCTGCGAAAGGGCGAAGAGCCGCCCTGACGGGTCGAGCAGCGGAAAGGGCTTGATCTTGTGCAGCATGGTTTTCGCTTGAAGTTCATGAATTTTCATTCAATCATTGGTTGCAATTTCAGTCAATATTCATTGTTGAATCCAGTCCGGTCGGATTGAAGTCAATACAGTTCACAAAATGTAAATCGTATGATCAAGATCATCTTTTTCCTGGCACTCGGTTTCATGTTCCTGTCTTCCTCCACGTCTGTGGAATTCGGCTTGCAGGAATTTCGCATGATCGCATTCAGCATCGTATTCATTTCACTGTTACTGATATCGTTCACGCTTCACCCGTTCATCAATCCCGCCAACCTCGAACTTCCGATCGTCCTCGCATGGTTTCTCGCGATCATGGCCGTACTCGATCTTGCCGGAACCATGGACCCGCTGGACTACAAGCTGGCGCTCCCGATCCTGGCGATCGCCGCCGCACCGCATGTGGGCAAGGCCATGGCGCCGGGCGATCTCCCGGCCTGGCTGTTCTCCGCCTTTTCGGTCTACATTCTTGCCGTCGTCATTCTCTACCTCGCCGGAACAGGAGCAGCCGGAACGTTCGCGGCGGCCACACGCATCGATCCGACAGGCTCGGTCGTCTCGCTTGCGAGCGCCGGAACGATCACGGCCGTTCTCGCAACAGGCGAGGCACGCCGGGCAACGGGGTTCCACCGTATCGTGCCGATATCGATGGCTCTGCTCGCTCTCGCCGCGGTCTTCGCGACGGCCACACGCACGGCCGTCGCGACCATGGGAGTCCTTGGCGTGCTGTTGCTGGCGACGAGTTCCAACCGCTCCCGGCAGCTGCGCAATCTGATCGGGGCGGGCTTCATTCTCGCATTGCTCCTTGCCATCCACACGATCGTGTTCAGCGATGTCTATTTTCTCCGCCTGATCGGCAACAATGGCGACGATTACAGTTCCGGACGCTGGCACAGTCTGGCCCACTGGCTCGCGGTCGCCGCCGACTCTCCGCTCGGACAGGGCATCGGCACGGTGCGCGAAATCATGCTGAATGGACGACCGGGCCTGTCGGGCGGACGATTTCTCGAATGGCCGCACAATGAATTCGTGCGTTTTTATGTCGAGGGCGGCATTCCCGGTCTGATGATGATATCATTGCTGGTAGGCGGCATGACCGTTCGCGCTTTGCGCAGCGCGAGAACGGCCACGGACCCCCGGTTGCGCATGCTCGTACTCGTTCTGGCAGCCGACATGCTCGCGCAAAGCCTCCTGCAGAACCATTTCAACATGATCTACCATTCGAGCATGACCATGCTCATCCTGGCGATGCTCACGATACCCGACGCACGGGTCTCGCCTCGGCCCGGCACAGCTGATAGGCTCGGCAAAAAGGACATGAACGAGCGTGGAGGCAGCCTGTGTCGAACCGAGCGGAACCTTCCATCCATGACCTGAATCTCGACAGGGGACCGGCTAATTTCCGTCCGCTGAGCCCGATCGACTATCTGCGCTGGTCGGCGGATGTCTTTGCGGATCGCGTCGCCATCATCGATGGTGCAAGGCGCTTCAGCTATGGTGAAATGGCGAACCGCTGCCGCCGGCTTGCCTCCGCACTGAACCGGCGCGGGGCCGGACGGGGTGACACGGTTTCGATCATCGCCGCCAATCGCACCGCCATGCTCGAAGCGCATTTCGGCATTCCGATGAGCGGTGCTGTCATCAACGCGCTGAACTTCCGCCTCGATGCCGCCAGCATAGCCTTCATTCTCGAACATGCCGAAACGAAGATCCTTCTCGTCGATGCGCTGTTCGCCGACACGGTGCGCGAGGCCCTGCAACGGACATCGGTGCGGCCGCTTCTGGTCGACATCGACAGCGAGGATGGCGGTGCTGCCGGCCTCGGCGGGATTACTTATGAGGAACTGCTCGAGGAAGGCGATGCGGACCATCCCTGGCGCTTGCCCGAGGATGAATGGGACGCGATCTCGCTCTGCTATACGTCGGGCACGACGGGTAATCCCAAGGGCGTGGTCTACCACCACCGGGGAGCCCATCTGAACGCGCTCGGCAATGCCTTCGCCTTCGGCCTCGACAGCCGTTCGGTCTATCTCTGGACACTGCCGATGTTCCATTGCAACGGCTGGACCTACACATGGGGGGTGACGGCTGCGGGCGCCACCCACGTCTGCCTGCCGCAGATGCGTCCGGCGGAGGTGTTCCGGCTGATCGAAAAGGAGCAGGTGACGCATATGTGCGGCGCGCCCATCGTTCTCAACATGCTGATCCATGCGCCGCAGGAAGAGAAACGCCCCTTGCCGCACCGGGTCGAGGTAGCAACCGGCGGTGCCGCTCCACCCGGCGCCGTTCTGGAAGCGATGGAAACCATGGGTTTTCATGTCACCCATCTCTACGGCCTTTCCGAAACCTACGGCCCCTCCACGATCTGCGTGCCGCAGGAAGACTGGAGCGCCCTTTCGCCGGGCGAACGGGCGGCGAAGATCGCCCGGCAGGGCGTTCGCTATCCGACACTCGGAGAATCGCGTGTCGCCGATCCCGAAACGGGCATCGATGTCCCCCGTGACGGAGAAAGCATGGGAGAACTCCTGCTGCGTGGCCACACGGTCATGAAAGGCTATCTGAAGAACCCGAAAGCCACAGGAGAGGCACTGCGCGACGGCTGGTTCCACACCGGCGACCTCGCGGTGTGTCACGAGGATGGCTATGTCGAGGTCAAGGACCGTTCCAAGGACATCATCATTTCAGGTGGTGAGAATATCTCCTCGCTGGAAGTCGAGGAAATTCTCTACCGCCATCCCGATATCATGGAGGCCGCCGTCGTCGCGAAAGCGGATGCACAATGGGGTGAGACACCCTGTGCATTCGTCACGCTTCGTCCGGGCGTGGACGGGATCTCGGCTGAAGCGGTGATCGAATGGTGCCGGGCGAACATGGCGCGCTACAAGGTGCCAAGACATGTGATCTTCGGACCATTGCCCAAGACCTCCACCGGCAAGGTCCAGAAATTCACCCTTCGCGAGCGAGCCAGCGGTTCAGGCGACTGAACAGAAGGCGGCGCAGACGGGCCGGTTCCTCGAGCATCATCATGTGGCCCGAATGCTCGAAGATCTCGGATTCGCCACCGAGTCTCGTTGCCAGTTCCACGCACTTGCGGGCGGGTGTCATGCGATCGCGCCTTCCGGCAATCACCAGCGAGGGACAGGCGATCGCGTCGAGCCATCGCGGATAGAGGGAGAAATCGGCGCAAGCCTGCAGATCCTTGCCGAGAACGCCCGGGCGCGAACTCTCCAGAAGCCGCCTCGCATGCCAGACGGCGGACGATCCCGGCACCGGCTGTCGCCTCGTTTCCATGCCGCCGGCAAATGCCCAGTCACC
>JAGREZ010000594.1 GCA_020446285.1 Geminicoccaceae bacterium | reverse complement strand
GCAGCCTCCGGGTCGGGCAGATTTCATCGATGGCCGTATCGCCGAAACTCATCAGCGGGCCGCAAAGTTCGACAATGAGGCAGCGCATCAGCCACCTCCGGCGATTGCAGCGGCAACCTCGCGCGCAAGCTGGCCGAAACCGACGGTCGCTGCCTGTCCGGCGGTCACATCGTGGCGGGTCGACAGCCAGCGTCTGGCGCCGCTTTCATACATCTTGTCGATACTCTGGATATGGCCGGAAATGGCATCGGCGGCCCTTGCGTCGAGCGGACAGCCGCGCACCGGGGACATGAAGGCATTGGCGAGCGTCCGCGGCTGCTCGTTTCCCGCCTCGACCAGAACGAGCGAGGCGTAGTCATAGGGCGCAGTCGAGCCCTTCTTCGCGCCGGGCGTGACCTTGGCGATCAGATGCAGGAGCGATTCCACCGTCTTCGCGGCGAGGGTTCGATCCGCGTCGAGCCATTCCGCGCGCCGGCAGCCTTCGAGATTGGAGACGAGCAGCGGAACATCGATAACCACATAGCCGTAATAGACCCCCGACGTCAGATCGGCGGTGTTGAGATGCCCCGCACCTGAGCCTTGCTCCTCGGCCTGCAGATCGTCCACAGCGGTGAAATAGTCGGGCTCGGAAGCCTGCTCGTCGACCGTGAAGGCGTGTGCGACATGCACCGCCGCGTCCACCCGGGCATCCCGGTCGCCGGAAACGAAGCGGCCGAACATGGCGGCGTCGATACCCGCACCGGCGCGCAAGGCGTGGAAGTTGGCCTTGAGCGGCTTGAGTTCGTCTTGAATGGCCTTTTCATCCCCGCCCGCAACGCCCGCGACACGCCGCGCCTCACTTGTCAGATAGTCGATCTCCGGCCGCCCGAGAACGACGAGTTCCCCCCGTTCGAGATTGATTTCCGCCTCCTTGCCTTTGGCACTCTTCGCCTTCTTGCTCACGCCGTAAAACAGCGCCTGCATGGCCAAGAGGACGGTATCAACTGTTTGCGGATCGAGCCCCTCGACAACGAGCGGATCGCGTATGAGCACCTTCCATGTCCGGCGCGAACGCGTCGAGGTGCCGATTGCCGGATCGATCAACCCGAGCGCGCGATCGTCATCGGCCATGCGCCAGTGACGCTTGAGGCATTGCGAGGAGATACGCAGCCGTTCGACGCCGCCAAAGGGTAACCGCTTGGCAAGACCGGCATCGTCACGATTGAGGAGTGTGCCCGGATAGCTGTGCAAGGTGTGAATCTGGATGAATCGCGGAGCGTTCATGCGGCTTTTTCCTCGGCTTTCTGCTTGTGAAATTCCTGGCGGTAATAGTCTTTTGCAATGTCGCGGCGGATCTTGTCGGCACGCTCGCGATAAAAGGCCAACGCAAAGATTCCGTACCAGTCGAAACGCCCGTCTTCGCCCTTGCTCGCCATGAGTCTTGCAAGCCGCCGCACCTCGCCGGGCAGATCTCCACGATCGCTGCGAAGCAGACGCAGGAGGCGCATTTCCTTCACGCTGCAATCGGCGAGCGCCGTGCCGAGCGAACGCCGGGTTTCACTTCCATGGAACGGGAATGCGATGGCCATTCCGTTCACGGTCACAGCTAATGCGCGCTCGGCGGCAGGACTGCCGAATGCATCCGGTGCATGTTCCTCGAGAAGGAACCAGAACGCGCTCGCGTCACACTGCTCGACATCGAGGCGGCGAAGCGCCGCGAGACTGACAGCCGGATAAGTGTCGCGCTCCATGTGGAGAGCCATTCCATGCACGGCCTTCCGCCATCGGCTGGTTTCCTCATGCAACGGCGCTCTCCTTTTGCGCTTTCGGAAGATAATCCTTGAAATTCTGATGGAAGAAGCTCTCAAGCTTGTCTTCGGCAATCGCGAGCGCCTTGATCCGGCGCATGCCCGCAATCGGCAGGGAAAGCGCGGCGTCGGCGAAAGTCTCTCTCGCGATGGTTTGAAGGAAGCGCGCCCAGCGTTCATGTGAGCCAGTCCCGGCAATCGCGAA
>JAGREZ010000103.1 GCA_020446285.1 Geminicoccaceae bacterium | reverse complement strand
TGGAGCCTGAGGTCCTGCTGTTCGACGAGCCGCTTTCCAATCTCGATGCCAAGCTTAGGCGGCATGTTCGCGAGGAGGTGCGGGAACTGCAGCAGAAGCTCGGTATCACCGCAGTCTACGTCACTCACGATCAGGAGGAGGCGCTTGCCGTCTCGGACCGCATCATTGTCATGAACGAGGCGGTGATCGCCCAGATTGGCACGCCGCGCGATCTCTACGAGCTTCCCGCTTCCCGCTTCGTCGCCGATTTCATCGGTGACGCCAATCTTGCTCCTGCCGTGATCGAGGGCGTCGAGGGCGATCGTGCGATGGTATCCGTCGCCGGGCTCAGGCTCGATCTGAAAGCGCGCGGACTGGCGGCTGGAGATGCGATGCTCGCGATACGTCCCCGCGCCATCCAGTTGCATGGGGAACAGGCGCAAGGCGTGCTGCAGGTGACCATCGACAAGGCTGCCTATCTCGGAAGTCACATGGAATACGAGCTGAAGACGCCTCTTGGCGATCTCTTTGTCATCGACCCGCATGTTGACCGTCCCCTTGCCGCCGGCAGCGATGCCTGGATGGACCTCGCACCGCGCGGGGTGACACTGGTACCGCCGGACTGATCCGGGGGCGGGGGCTTCCGGAGAACGGGCTCGGGGCTCGCCGTCGGTGTTCCGCGTCGGCGTTCAGATGAGCGACAGGTGCCGACTGGAGAAGGTTACGCGGACAGGGGTGCCGTCGACGGGCAGGATGGAGCGCCGGTCGATATGGACGAGCAGCTGCCGGTCCGGTGCGAGCTCGACACGGGCGACCGTGCGGCTGCCCTTGAACACCGGATCGACGAGACGTCCCTCGAACCGGTTCTCGTCGGGAGAGCCGTCGGTGTCGGTATCCGTGGTCCGAATTTCGACATGTTCGGGACGAAGGGAAGCGCTCACCATTTCGCCGGGAGTGTGGAGCTTGTGTCCCGGCCGTGCGACGAGTGTCAGTCCATCCCAGTCGAATACCGCCCGATCACCTTCCACCGATTTCAGGCGGCCCTCGATCAGATTGGTCTCGCCGATGAACCCGGCGACGAATCGGCTGGCCGGACGGTCATAGAGTTCCTCGGGAGTTCCATCCTGTTCGACCCGGCCCGCATTCATCACGACGATGCGATCCGACATGGTCATGGCCTCGTCCTGGTCGTGCGTGACGAAGAAGAATGTCTTGCCGGTGCGACGCTGGATCGACTTCAGTTCCTGCTGTACCTGGCCTCTGAGCTTGGCATCGAGTGCGGCGAGCGGTTCGTCGAGGAGGAGCAGGGCGGGGTCCGGCGCCAGGGCACGGGCAAGCGCGACGCGTTGCCTCTGGCCGCCCGAGAGCTGGTCGGGAAAGCGTTCGAGCAGGCTGCCGAGTTCGAGAAATTCGGCGAGTTCACGGACCCGTGCATCGATGTCACCGGCGGCCATGCGCCTCAGTTCGAGGCCAAAGGCGATGTTCCGGCGGACGGTGAGATGGGGAAAGAGCGCATAGTCCTGAAAGACCATGTTCACATTGCGCCGCTCGGGCGGAAGGTGTGTGACGTCCTCGCCGTTCAGGAGGATGCGGCCCTCGTCCGGGGTCTCGAAACCGCCGAGCATGCGCAGCGTCGTTGTCTTTCCGCAACCCGAGGGGCCGAGAAAGGTCACGAACTCGCCGGCTTCGATCATCATGTCGAGGTGGTCGACGGCCACCGTCCGGCCAAAGGTCTTCCGTAGCCCGTCGAGCTGCAGGAGATGTCCGCTCATGCGTTCTGTTCCTTGCGCATGCGCCGCATCGAACGTTCCGCCCAGATACCGACAATGGCTGTCAGGACGAGCGCGACGGTGGCGATCGCGTTGATTTCCGGCGACATGCCGGAGTGAAGCCTGGTGAAGATCAGCACCGGCAGGGTCGGATCGTAGCCGCCGAGGAAGAAGGAGCGGACGAAATCGTCGAAGCTCAGGAGCAGGCAGAATATGCCGGCGCCGATCAGCGCCGGGCGCAGATAGGGAACGGTGACGCGAATGAAGGCGATGAGCGGATCGGCGCCGAGATCGCGTGCCGCTTCGGTCTGGCTTGGCGGCAGCGTTGAAAGCCGGGCGATGACCACCAGCACAACGAAGGGCACATTGTGTACCGCATGGCTCCAGACGATGGCCCAGAGGCCGGGCTCGATGCCGAGGACGCGCGCATAGATGCGAAGTGAAATCGCCGAGATGATGCCGGGTACGACCGCCGGAAGGAGGGTCAGGCCGAAGACGAGCATTCGGCCGGGGAATGTTCGATAGCTGTTGAGGAATGCGGCGATCCATGTGCCGATGGCGAGTGACAGCACCGTGCTCAGGATGGCGATCAGGAGCGAGTAGCCGAAGACCGAAAGGACTTCGGTATCCCTGAACACGCCGAGATACCATTCGAGTGTCCATGAACGGATCGGAAAGCCGATGAACTTCGAATCCTTGAAGCCCATCATCACCATGAGCATGAGCGGCACGAAGAGATAGACGACGAACGCCCAGTAGGCGCAGGCGAGGAAGGCACGGCTGTTGCGTTTCATCCACCGGCTCCTACGCGCCGCGGGCTCACGAGCCGGTTGAAGGCACCCGCGATCGCGAGGGCGGTCAGCAGCATCAGGCAGGAGAATGCCGCCCCGGTCGGCCATTCATCGCCGGCCACATGGAAGAAACGGGCGACCGTTTCGGCGAACACGGTCGTTGCGGGACCGCCGAGCAGGACCGGCGTGGCGTAATAGCCCGAGGAGATGAGGAAAACGAGGGTGCAGCCCGAGGCGATACCCTCGCGGGTCAGCGGCAGCGTGATCCGCCGGAACCGTGTCCAGCCTCCGGCACCGAGATCGGCCGCTGCCTCGCTGTAGCTTGCCGGCAGTTTCTCCAGCGCCGAATAGAGTGGCAGGAGCATGTAGAGAGCGGTGAGATAGATGATGCCGATGCTGAGCGAGAAACCCGTATACATGAAGGGAATCGGCCGATCGACCAGACCGAGCCACCTGAGCAGGAGATTGACCGCCCCGTTATTGCCGAGAAGGATCATGATCGCATAGGTGCGCACGATTTCGCCGACCCAGAAAGGAATGAGTAGAAGAAGCAGGAGAGCGAGCTGTCGCTGCCGGCGTACATGCCGGGCGAGGAAATAGGCCACGGGATAGGTGATGACGAGGGTCGCGGCGGTGAGCAGGCTGGCAAACGCCAGGGTGCGGAAAAAGGGCAGGATGAAGATGCTTTCCGAGAAGAAGCGCTCGTAGTTGGCGAGCGTCATCACCGGTTCGCGGCCGGCCGTCGGCGGATAGCCGTCGAGAAAGCTCACATGGAGCATCTGCAGGATCGGCCCGAGATGCGCGAAGAGCACCCAGATGATCGAGAATGACGCCAGCAGCCAGAACTGCCGGCGCGGCGACCCGAAAAGGAACGTCACCAGCCCCTTGTAGAAGGGCAGGCTGACGGTTCGTCCCCAGAAGGGAACGCGATCACCACGCGACACTGCGGCATCCCCCATCATCGTGCATCCGTGTGCTTGAAGCCGCAGACGCGCGGGGGCCGGCCATTCGGCAGGGCGACCTCCGCGCGGGTGGCGTCTTCCCGGTTCAGGCGGCCTTGATCTGCTCGACCGCAGGGTCGACGAGGCCATATTTCATCTCGTTGGCCTCGGCGCGGAAGAACTGCAGATGCTCGAGCTGGTCGTCGGGGAAGGATGCGGACCGGATCTCCAGCTCGCTCAGATGCTGCTGCGCATCCTTGTAGGTGGAGACATAACCGGATGCCCGGCTCATCTCCGCGCCGATCTCGCTGCTGGCGAGAAGCGCGTTGAGGAAGGTGTAGGCATTGTCGGCATTGGGAGCATTGTTGGCGACGTTCAGCGTGTACACGAAGCCGTAGCTGCCCTCGTCGGGGATCGACATCGCCACCGGGAAACCGTCGGCGATGAGCTTGGCGATGGGGCCGTTCCAGGCATGGCCGCAGACAATGTCCTGATTGACGAACATCTGCTGAACTTCAGCACCGGAATCGTAGTATTTGCGGACCTTGGGCTTGTTCTCGATGAGGAAGTCGCGGGCCTCGGCGACGATGCTGGCGGCCTTCTCCTCGTTCCCGATATATTCGACCATGTTGCCGTCATAACCGAGATAGAGCATGATGATCGACATCATGTCCTGGATGATGTAGGCGGTCTGGCCCGCATGGCTGTCCGAGAAGAGCGTACTCCATGTCCGTGCTTCCTCCTCGCTCACGATATCGGTGTTGTAGGCGAAGATTTCCGCGCCGGACAGAATGGGGGCACCCCACTTGTCGCCGTTGATGGTTGCCCAGTCGCTTTCCGAGAAGACCGGATTGATGTTCCCCCAGTTCGTGATCCGGGCCGTATCGAGCGGCGCGAGAAGATCGGAATCGATGAATTGCAGGAAGCGGTGGCCGGCGACCGTGATGATGTCGACCGTCGGATTCGGTGCTTCGGCGGCTAGCAGGCTGAACTGCTTGCCCTGATCGTCGACGAGGCGGATGTTGACCTTGATGCCCGTCTCGGCCTCGAACTGCTCCTTGAAGGCATCGGGCACGAAGTTGGTGTAGGTCCAGATATTCACCTCACCGCCGGCTGCGCGTGCCGGGCGGATGATCGAGGGTGCGGCAATCGTCGCCGACGCTGCCGCCGTGGCCGAAAGGAAATGGCGTCGCTCTAGCTTGATGCGTTTCATGGGTTTCTCCACCAGGGTTGTTTTCTTCGACATCCGGGCGATGCTCAGTCCGTAGCGCCGCTCGACGCCCGGCACAATTCATCGAGTGTCATTTTTTCCAGTTGCAGGGCATCGAGAAGATCATTCTCCTTGAAGAAATCCCTGCCATACATGGCCGAGAAGATCTCGACTCCGCAACGATGCAATATGGCCGGCCGGTCGACGAGATCGCCGAGGATCACGGTTGGCACGAGCCCGAAGGGAACATCTTCGGTGACATAGCGGCTGTCGGCGGTTGCCGGGCCCGTTCCGCCATTTCCCTTGTCGTGCATCTCCTGGTTCATTTCGGAAATGCTGGCAATGGGCACATGGAATGACAGGTGAAAGTGCTCGAAGATCGTCCTGACGGACAGTCCGAGCGCTCCGGCGATGGCAAGCCGTTCCCGGTCGAGTGCCTCGAGCAGGCGGCCGACATTGGGTGTCACGTTCTGCCCCTGACTCCATGTCTCGCCACGTTCCATGCGGGTCATGTTGCCAAGCGCGATGCCCATGTGGTTCTGCGGGTTGAGATTGGAGAGCGCGATCGCCAGCAGGCCCTCGCGCGGCTGGAAACGTTCGCCGAACAGGTCGGTGCAGAGTTTGTACCCGTCATCCCGCGCGCCCGTCGGAACGGTGCACAGGTCAATCCGCGAGCGCACCGTGTTGACCATCACCGATGCCGGACCCTGCTGCCGTCCGGTCACGGCGGTGGTACCCCAGGCGATGATCGGCAGGTCGATACCGCGTTCGCGAAGGAGGCGGGCGAGATAGAGGGCACCGAAAGACGCATGGGACGAGATGATGACCGGCTGGCCGTTGCGCAGATGCGGAGCGAGTGCGTCCATGACCGCCTTGTGGCCATAGGCCGGAAGTGCGAGGAGCACGACCTCGCTGCGCTCGACCAGATCCTTCGCACTGCCGGCAATGCCGGGGTCGAATGTCCCTTCGATGGTGCCGGTGGCCAGCAGCTTTCCGCAGCGCGCAAGGTCTTGGGTCCGCTTGCCCGAAGGCGACCAGAGAAGGGCCTTGTGGCCGTTCGTTTCGAGAAGGGCGGCGGTGGCGAAAGCGATCGAGCCGGCGCCGGCAATGCCGACGGTGATGCTCATGCGTCGGGCCTGACCGGATCGCCGAGCACATGCATCAGCCGGTTGGCCCAGCCGAAAAGGGCGGTGGACAGAACGAGATCGAGGATTTCCGTCGCATCAAGCCCGGCCTCGCGCAGGCGCTCCAAGTCCTCGACCGTCGCCTCGGCCGGTGCTCTGGAAAGTCGAAGCGCGAAATCGAAGATCGCCTGATCGCGGGGTGCGAGCTTCGCGTCCTCGCCCTTCTCGAAGATCGCATCGGTCGTCGCGGTGCTCTTTTCCAGTTCGGCATGGCGGGTGGCATGCACGGCGGCACAATAGATGCAGCGATTGACCATCGATGCCGCGATCGCCCCGACTTCCCGTTCCGCCCGGCTCAGCCCGCCCTTGTCATACATGATCGCATTGAAGAGCGGCGAGCGGACCTTGAGCGATTCGACGTCATGCGCCAGCACCAGCACATAATCGGAAACTCTGGTATTGCTTGGGGTGACCGACAGCGCCTCGTGTTGTTCGGGGCTCGCATCGTCGAGCCTGACCGGGGTCACGCGCGGCCGCCAGTGCGGAACGCGGCGGGTGAACTTCTCGACGATTTCGCTCATGCCGCCTTCTCCCGCAGCAGCCTGAGCCCGGCGATCAGGCGGATCTCATAGGCAAGGAATGCGTTCAGCTCGCAAAGTCTGACGATATCGGAATCGGCCACTCCGGCCGTCTTCAGGGCTTCGATATCCTCGGCCCGGATCTCGCGCGGGCTCATCGCAACGCGATCCATGAATGCCACGACGACGGGCGGAAGCCCGCCATGCCCGGTACCTGCTGGATCGGCAAGGCCAGCCGCGTCACTGTCTTCGGCATCTGCCATGAAAAACCGCGCCAGCTCGGTTTCCCCGTTCAGCCGCGCGATCCGGGCCGCGAGTGCCGCGCGAATGTCATGCGCATATGCACCCGGATCCCGTGGCCGAAGAACCGCATCCTCGGCCGCCTGGCTGTTCAGGAGCACCTGCTCGCGTGCGCGAACGGCTGACGCCGCTTCGCTTGCCATCGAGATGCCGCTTGCGCGGACGGCGGTCGTTTCCCAGACGCTCATGCAACCTCATCCTGTCCGTCGCGCGCCGGAAGCGGGCTCGCGCGCCATTCGCTGCCATCCAGTTCGGGTTTGGCGTAAGCGAGCAGTTCGTGCCAGTGTGTGTCGATATCCTCGGCATAGAGACGGGCGGCGATTGCCCGCGCGAGCCAGTCAGCACCGTCGGACACGCCCGGAATGTCACCGCTGACCTTGCCGAGGCTGGCGGTAGCACCATAATTGTAACAATGGATGCGGCCCAGCCACGGGGCTTTGCCGGGTTCTTTTTCCTGAAACGAGAAATCTTCCGCAAGATAGGGAAACCTGCCGAGCTCGGCGTTTTCCTCGTTCATGGCCGGGCGGTAGGCATCGCGCCATGCGAGAACCTCGTCCGCAGCCTCGCCGAGCTCTGTTCGCGCCGCAGGGTCGACCGTGAAGCCGGTGCCGAGAATGAGGAAATCAGTATCCAGCGCGGTGCTGTCGGCAAACGCGACGGTCAGGCCTGCGCCGTTGCCGCGTACGTTCCGGACCGCCTTGCCGAAATGGAAGAACGCGTTCGTGTGGCGACTAACACGAAGCGTCGAGCCATGCGGCGCCGGTGTCTGGCTGACGAACGAATAGTTCATGATCCGCCATCGCCATTCGTCCGGCAGTTCGGCAAAGCCGGCGGTGAAACCGTAGCTGCCGATGCCCATGAGCTTGTTGATGGTGGGCATTTCCCTGCGGCGGATGAGCAGGCGCACTTCTGCCGCTCCGGCTTCCAGTGCCTCCGCCGCATTGTCCACGGCTGACGCGCCGACGCCGATGACAGCCACCCGCCTGCCGGCAAGGGCGGCAAAGTCGATCTCGTCGCTCGAATGCGCCCAGCGGCCTTCCGGCACGCCATCCATGAAACCGGGGATGGTGGGATAGCCCATGCCATCACGTCCGGTGGCCATCACCAGCCGTCTTGCATGGACCGTTTCCCTTCCCCCGGGGCCGTCGAGCTCGAGACGCAGGAGCTCGTCATCGCCCTTCACCGTTTCGAGTCTGACCCGGTTCTCGACCGGTACGCCGAGCACCTTTCGATACCAGACGAGATAGTCCATCCATACCGGGCGGGGGATGTGGTACATCTCCTCCCACGCCTCGAGGCCGAACCGGGCGCGGAACCAGGCCTGGAAGGTGAGGGCACCATAGCCGAAGGCCGGGCCGGTCAGCTGCTTGGGGGATCTGAGTTCCTCCATCCGCGCGAAGGTGAGCCAGGGGCCCTCCCTGCCGGCATCGGCGGCATCGATGATACGCACATTGCGGATGCCGGCGGTCTGCAATGCGAGCCAGGCGACCAGACCGCACATGCCCGCGCCGACGATCACGACATCGGTGACCGCCTTGCCATCCCTCTCGCGCCCGGCAACCCAGTTTCCGGGCGGCCTGCACAGGAGCGTCATATCCTCGCGCAATCGCCTTTCGAGCGCTGCGAGACCGGCTCCGTCGAGGCAAAAGCCGCTTTCCGCTTGAATTGTCATGAATCCTCCAGCGCGGGCAGATAAGCACAGCCGCCGGCGATGCGTCCAGAGCCGCAAACGTTGCGGCTTGCAGTCGGCAGGTTGTCAGAGCGCGGCGGCGTGGCGTGCTTCGTCCGGGTCGAGAAAACGGTCGAAGGCAGCGGCGACGACGCGCAGAAGCGGGCGGCATTCCTCGTTCACCTCGATGGATGCCCCCTCGCGCCGGGCGATGCCGAGCTCGAACAGTCTTTTCATTGCGCCGGGACGAGGCTCGGCCGCCTGCACCGGCATTCCGAAGTCCTTCGACAGGCGATCGAGATCCACCCGGCCGCCGCACATGATCGCCTCGATGATGGCGCGATCGAGCCGCATCTGGGGGTCGAGGGCGATGCCCCTTGCGACCGGCAGCCGCCCGTCGTCGATGGCTGCGCGCCAGTGGTCCGTTCGAACATGATTCTGCACATAGCCCCTCGGCAGGCTGCCGATCGAGGATGCGCCGATGCCGATGAGCGCGTCCGCAAGGTCCGTCGTGTAGCCCTGGAAATTGCGCCGCAGCGTGCCGGTGCGCCAGGCGACAGCCATCGCGTCGCCGGGCAGGGCGAAATGGTCGAGACCGATGGCGATGTAGCCCGCATCGACGAGGGCATCGTGAACCGCCTCGAACTGTGCGACCCGTTCGGCCGGGCCGGCAAGGGCATTCGTATCGATCATGCGCTGGTGAAGGATGCGTGCCGGCAGATGCGCATAGCCGAAGAGCGAGATGCGTGCCGGGCGCAGTTCGAGGACATCGGCAACGGTCGTCCTCAGATTGTCCACACTCTGGTGAGGCAGGCCGTAGAGGAGATCCATCGAGATATTGTCGATACCCGCGCCGCGCAACCCCGCTACGGCCCGTTCGACGCAGGCGAAATCCTGGACCCGGTTGATGGCTTCCTGCACCTGCGGGTCGAAGGTCTGGACACCGATGCTCACCCTGTTGAAACCGGCACCGGCGAGCGCTCCGATGTCGCGTCCGTCGAACGTTCGCGGATCGATCTCGATGGCGATCTCGGCATCCGCCTCGAAGGTGAAGACCTCCTGTACCCGTTTCATGAGATCGGTCAGTTGACGGTTGCCGAGTGTCGTCGGCGTTCCGCCGCCCCAGTGCAGATGCGAGAGCACGGGTCGCACCGGCAGCGCCGCCGCGACCAGATCGAGCTCGCGCATCAGATAGCCGGCATAGCGGTCGATGCGCCCGGGGTTCCGGGTCACCGTTGTGTTGCAGCCGCAATACCAGCAGAGCTGATGACAGAAGGGCACATGCAGATAGAGCGACACACGCTCACCGCCCGTCAGCCCGCCAAGCCATTCCCGATAATCGTCCGCACCGATCTTCGCGGAGAAATGCGGCGCCGTCGGATAGCTGGTGTAACGCGGCACCCGAGCCCCCTCAAACAACCGAACCCATTCCTCACGCATTTTTTGTCGATTCCGGAACTGGAAAGAACGCAAGCAACAATCCCGCCAACGCGCGCACGCGCATTGATCGAGATCAAAGCGCCGGGATGCCGGATTCCATGGAGGACGGCTTTGTGGTAGGATATCAACGTGAAAAGAGGAAAACGTCCAGTGTTAACGAATTCGCTCAGGTTGCGGCAGATGTTTCTGCTTCTTTCTAGTCCAAGTGATTGTCGGCGAAAGGCGGGAGCGTGAGCGACAGAATTTCGTTAAGCGAAGGTATTTATACGATCCCGGAGGCGGCGCGCCTTGTCCGCACACCGCAGCCCAAAGTACGCGGCTGGATCGCGGGCTATCCGAATACGAAGGCCAGGCCGCTACTCGAAAATCAGATCGGCTACGCTGACGGCAAACTCGCAATCGGGTTCCAGAATTTGCTCGAAGTGCGGTTTGTCAAACTCTTTTCCAGCTTTGGCGTCAGCGTCAAGGCCCTGCGTGCGATGCTCGACGAAGCGAAGAAGGTTCTCAATCATCCGCATCCATTTTCAACGGACGCTGTATTCAAAACTGATGGTCGAAAGATTTTTCTGGAGACCGCCAAAACAACCGATGACAAAGCCTTGTACGATTTGCAGGCAAAAAACTGGACAATGCACGACGTGATCAAGCAGTCGCTGCTGAATGATGTCGAATTTGATGCAACGAGTGGAGATCCTCTGGCATGGTATCCACGAAGCAATGATGCTCCGAATGTTATTATCCGGCCAAATTGGTCGTTTGGCAAACCGGTTTTACAGCGGTCGAGGATACCCACTCAAGTTATATTCGATGCCTTCCAGGCGGAAGGGGAAACGGAAGAGAGCGTCGCCCATTGGTTCGATATACCTTTGGAGGATGTTCATGAGTCGGTCAGGTTCGAAACGCTTTTGAAAACGGCCGCGTGAAAGTTGCGTTCGACGAGTGTGTACCGGTACGAATGTTCGAGCTGTTCGAACAACTTTCCAGACATGACAAGTTTCTGCACGAGATACGTTCAGCGGCATCCTATCGCCCCATCCATGAACGGGGCGACGAAGGGTGGATCGGTCGGTTTGCAGATGATGGCGGTCAGGTCATCATCTCGGGCGATTCGAAGATGCGCGCGCGCAAGCACGAATTGATTGCCCTTTGTACAAGGCTCAATTTGCGTTAGATA
>JAGREZ010000102.1:4262-9310 GCA_020446285.1 Geminicoccaceae bacterium | reverse complement strand
ACGAGGAGGCGCGGTCGCCGCCCCGTCCTGTCCATCGCCTTCGCCAGCGCGCCCGCGAGCTTCGGCCGGTCGAGCGACTGGATGACGTCGAACAGTTCCACCGCCTGTTCGGCCTTGTTGGTCTGCAGCGGGCCGATCATGTGCAACTCGACATCGCCATGGCGTTCCCGCAGCGCCGGCCAGACGGCCTGTGCTGCCTGCACATAATTCTCGCCGAAGACGCGCTGGCCCGCCGCGAGCGCGGCCTCGACACGCTCCACCGGTTGCTGCTTGCTCACCGTGACGAGAGCGGTCGCTGCCGGGTCGCGCCCGGCATTCACCGCAGCGAGGCGCATCCGTTCGCGGATGTCCGCGAGATTCGCGGCAACATCGACCACTGTTTCATCCGTTTGCGGCGTGATGTCGCTCAAGGCTCACTCCCGGGTGTTCTTTGGAGAAGGGGCTGCTAGATGGAGGCTCCGGAGGATCACGAGTCAAGCGGTGTGGACATGGCAACGACATTCGACGACATCCTGGCGCCGCTGGGCGCCGAGCGGTTCAGACGCGAATATCTCGGCAAGAGGCCGCTCCATCTCGAGGGCGCGGCGGAAAAGTTCGCATCGGTGATGAACTGGTCCATTCTCGGCAGGTTGCTGGGTATCAACACGATCTGGTCGGCAAGTTCGCTGCTGATGGTTCTCGACAAGGAGACCATCCCCGCCCAGTCCTATGCGAAGGTCGAACCCGGCCGCGATGGCGGGCAGGTCCTCAGGCCGGATCCGGTGCTGGTCAAGCAGTACTTGCAGCGTGGCGCCACGCTCGTCGCCAACGACATCGACCAGCTCACGCCCGAACTGAGTGCGTTCTCCGCCACCATGGAAAGGGCGCTCGGCGGCAAGGTGCAGGCGAACCTCTACATGTCATCCAGGCGCAAGCAGGCCTTTCGCGTGCATTACGACACGCACGATGTCTTCGCCGTGCATGTCGAGGGCGAGAAGCTGTGGAGCGTCTTCGAGGGGTGCGAAGATGCGCCGATCGCGCACGAGATCTTCAAGAGCCAGCCGCAATCCTATCACGAGGAGAAGAAAGGCGAGCTCTGGCGCGAGGTCCGGCTGACGCCGGGCGACCTGCTCTATTTGCCGCGCGGCCAGTATCACTATGCGCTTGCCGATGACGGCGGCTGCATCCATATCGCCTTCGGGGTGACCTATCCCATCGGCCTCGACGCGGTGAGCGCCCTCTACCAGCAGATGATCACCGAGCCGCTCAGCCGGCGGAACCTCCCCGTGAATGACGAGGCGGCGCTGCGCGAGCATCTCGCCGGTCTCGGCGAGCGGGCGCGGGCATTGCTGGCATCGGCGGAGATGCTCGAGGCGGTCCGGGGCTTTGGCCGGACATTCCACTACCAGCGCGAGACCTACGATCTTCCGGATCTGCTCGACAATGCCCATGTCGCCTACGAAGTGACGGCACCGGGCACGCGGCTGGTGGAGCAGGGCGGGCGTTTCGGCCTTGTCAGGAGCGGTGACAACCGCGCGGTGGAGGTACCGGCAGATGTCGCGGCGCTGACGAAGTGGGTTCTCGCCCGCACCTCGTTCCGGCGGACCGAGATCGACGGGGCATTCGCCGAAGCGCCGAAAGCCGTGGTCGATCGCTTCCTCGAGGACATGCAACGCATGGCTTTGCTGCGTATCATGTGATTGCCGCGAAGAAAAGCCATTTGAAAACATATGCTTGCATTTCGATATTGCAGTAAACTGTGACATTTTGCGGCCTAATCTTGTGGCTCGCCCGACACAGTGGCTTCTCAATGACTTCGCTGAATCCCTGTCATGCTTGCTTCGGCTCGCCTGAATCCGGATAACCCTGAGCGGTCGAAGGGGCTTGTCGATCCAGGGATCGTGCTCCGGCCGGGCGGGGGTCGTCCCCGAGAGTAATGAACCCTGAAAAAAGGCGCCCCAAACAACGGGTGTTGAGGAGAGAAAGAGGATGGACTTCAAAAAGGTTCTGTTGGGCACAACCGCCGTTTTCGGTGCGTCTGCCATGATTTCTTCGGCGCAGGCTGGCGATCTCGAGGTCGGTGTGTCCGGCTTCATGAGGACCCTGGCCGCGTTCGGCGATCTCGACAACGAGTCCGGCAACAATGATTCGCGCAGCTTCTACTTCCGCAACGACTCGGAAGTTCACGTCAATGCGCGTGCCACCGATGACGAGACCGGCCTGAGCTACGGTGCCACGATCGAGTTCGAGACCGACACCAACCGCAATGACAACACCGACGAAACCTGGATCTTCATTTCCGGCGGTTTCGGTGAGCTGCGTTTCGGTGACGAGGACGGTGCCTCCGACAACATGAAGATCGGCGGTTTCTCGGCTGCCGCGGGTACGGGCGGTATCGATGGCGCCGGTGAAGTCGCGTCGGTGGACTTCGGTCTGACCAATTCCAGCGATGCCACCAAGGTGATCTACTATTCGCCGGTCGTCAGCGGCTTCCAGCTCGGCGTTTCCTTCACGCCGGACACGGGCCACGCCGGTGCCCAGGAAAATCCCGCCGACAACAATGGCAATCTTGAGGACATGGTCGAGGCCGGTGCCACCTATGCCGGCAGCTTTGGTGGTCTCGATGTCAAGGCTGCGGTCGTCGGCTACACGGCTGACGGCGAGGATGGTTCGCCGGTCGGCGATGCCAACGGAATCGGTGGTGGTGCCTCGGTTGGCTTCGCCGGCTTCACCTTCGCGGGTGGCTACTATGCCGACGAGAACCAGGATAACATCAATGCCGGTGTCAAGGGTTCGTTCGGCCCGGCCAATGTGTCGGTCAACTACGCCTACAGCGATATCGACGGTGGTGGCGAACCCGAGAATATCGTGCTCAGTGCCGATGTCGGCATCCTGCCCGGTGTTACGCTCGCAGGTGATGTGTCGTTCTTTGACCGTGACGATGGCGGCGATGACGACGGTGTCACCGGCGTCGCCCGCCTCGGCGTCGCGTTCTGATCCTGCCTGACAAGGGCTGGATGTGATGTGCGGGCGGCAGGTTTTTCCTGCCGCCCGTCTTTCTGCGGTGTGATATCGACATGCAGTGTGATACCGACGCGCAACGGTGTACAATTGCATCAGCGTCAACCTTCCGGTAACGTTGTTCAAATATCATGGAAGATGACTGAAATCGCCTCGCGGAGCTGCAACATGCTTGATTGTTCTCACGCGGTGCGCGATAGTTTATGGGTTCGTTGTCGAGGATTGGGCGAAATGACCAGAGCGTTTCCGGCGATTGCTGTAGCCGCGGGTATCTTGTGTACCAGCCCGTCGCCCGCCAGTGCTCTCGACATGGTTGCCGGCGGTTTCGGTGCCGATCCGGCCTCGTTCTTCGTGCCGCCCAGCAGCGGACTTCACAGCAGCTTTTTCGGCGGCTCCTACCGTTCGGCCCTTGGTGTCGGCCAGTTCACTCCGCGCAGTGCCGTCATGAATTTCGATCATTCTCGCACTGAGGCGCCGCCTGTCAGTCTGGAACTCGGCGTCGACACGTCTTGGCTCGACCGCATCCAGCGTCCGCTCGCGACCGCATCGACCGACGGTCTCTACGGTGCCGGCAGCATGCTCGTCGGCGGGGGTATGAGGGTGGCCGACATCGGAGTGATGGGCGGTCTGGGCAGGACGCAGCTTTTCGGATCGACGACCGACATGGTCGCGGCCGGATTGAGTATCGGCCCGGTCAGTGCGCGCGTCGCCTTCGGCCAGCGCGGGACGACCACCGCCGAATCCTCGGGCGTACGCGACGTGATGATGTTCAGCACCGATCTTGCCGCCTGGTCATGGCTCACGCTTGAGGGCGATGTCGCCTTCGGAACGGTTCCGGATGAAGGCGAGCAGGCGATCGGCCGCGTCGGGGTCCGTCTCGAATTCTAGTCTCCGTGTCTCGCCTCATTTCCTGATCGTGCGGGCCGGTCCGCGTGAGCGGGAAAATTCCGGTGCCGGATAGCTGAGACTTTCCGGTTCCACCTTACGCCTTCCCCGTTCACCGCGAAACCTGAAGCGCTCCGGCTGCGACCGTTGCCGCGTTCGCGCTCAGCACTTGCGGGCCTTTCCGGCCGGCGGGTTCCCGCGGCATGGCGCATCGTTGCGGATTGCCGGTGTGGATTTGTCGCAACGGCTGGCATTTGGATTCACTCGTGCTATCTTCCGCGCGGATCACCATCGGGGCGCCACGGGTTCGCTCGTTACGGATTTTTCCCGCAATCCCGGTGGTTTGGATCCGCATCTCTTACACAAGCGCCATGGCGCACCCTGCTGCAAGAAGTGGAAGTCACGTCGTGGGTCGAAGCTCCGGTAAGTTCATTTTCGCAACCGCGCTCCTGCTCGTGCTCGGTGCCTGCGAGGGGCTCGATGTGCAACCGGCGCCGCACAGTGAGTATGATCCCAGGGATCAGGCGGAGCGGGAAGAGCGCGGCACCATCTTCGACGGTGAGGGAGGTATCAAGTTCAGTACGCGCGGCAGCGAGGCCGACGCTGTCGGCGTCGGTGGCGGCGGGCTTGGTGTGAATGCCTATCTCTGGCGCGCCACGCTGGACACCATCGATTTCATGCCCTTGGCCTCGGCCGATCCGTTCGGCGGACTCATCATCACCGAATGGTACCAGACGGCGGCCGCTCCCGACGAGCGGCTCAAGCTGCATGTGCTCATCAAGGACGCCGTGCTGCGCGCCGACGGCATCAAGGTGTCGATGTTCCGGCAGACATCGGATCATGCCGGCGGCTGGCTGGATGCTCCGGCGAACAATGCAACGGCGCGCGCGCTCGAGGACAAGATCCTGACCCGTGCGCGCGAACTGCGGATTGCCGAGATCGGCGAACCCGGCTGAAATCCCCCCCCCCCTATGGTCACGGCGGCGCCTGCGGCCGTCCTTCAACGGCTTGCGGAACTGAGGAAATTCGATGTTGCGCTACCCCTTTCGCGCCAACGAGGCGAAATGGCAGAATATCTGGAACGAACGGAACTGCTTCCGCGCCGAGGCAGACGAGTCCAGACCCAAATATTATGTGCTCGAGATGTTTCCCTATCCGTCGGG
>JAGREZ010000102.1:0-4148 GCA_020446285.1 Geminicoccaceae bacterium | reverse complement strand
CTGCCGGCGGAGAATGCCGCAATGCAGAAGAAGGTGCATCCGGCGAAGTGGACCTATGCCAATATCGCCGAGATGCGCGAGCAGTTCCGTACCATGGGCTTGTCACTCGACTGGAGTCGGGAGATCGCCACCTGCGATCCGGAATATTATCGGCACGAGCAGGCGATGTTTCTCGACATGCTGGAGCGCGATCTCGTCTATCGCAAGGAAAGCTGGGTCAACTGGGACCCCGTGGACCATACCGTTCTCGCCAATGAACAGGTCATCGACGGCTGCGGCTGGCGCTCGGGCGCGCCGGTCGAGCGACGCAAGCTCTCGCAATGGTTCTTCCGCATCACCCGCTATGCCGGGGATCTGCTCGACGCCATCGGCGGTCTCGATCGCTGGCCGGACAAGGTCCGGTTGATGCAGACCAACTGGATCGGCCGCAGCGAAGGGGCGCGGGTCGGGTTCCCGCTGGTGGATCGCGAGGATGAACTTGTGGTGTTCACTACCCGTCCGGACACGCTCTGGGGCGCGTCCTTCATGGCGATCGCCGCCGATCATCCGCTGGCGCGCGAATGTGCGCGGACCAACCCCGAACTTGACGCCTTCATTCAGGACTGCCTAAAGAGTGGCACCTCCGAGGAGGCGCTGGAAAAGGCCGAGAAGCGCGGCTTCGATACCGGCCTTCGCTGCCGTCACCCCCTAGGTGTTACCGCCGACCTGCCGGTCTATGTGGCCAATTTCGTGCTCATGGATTATGGCACGGGTGCCATCTTCGGCTGTCCGGCGCACGACCAGCGCGATCTCGATTTCGCCCGCAAGTATGGCCGGCCGGTGACGCCTGTCGTGCTTCCCCCGGATGCCGATCCGGCACGTTTCGAGGTTGGTACCGAAGCCTATGTCGGCGACGGCACGATCTTCAATTCCGGTTTCCTCGATGGACTTTCCGTGCCCGCCGCCAAGGCGCGCATCATCGACCATCTCGAGGAGGAGGGGCTCGGCGAGCGGCAGGTGACGTGGCGCCTGCGCGACTGGGGCGTTTCCCGCCAGCGCTACTGGGGTTGTCCCATTCCGGTGATCCACTGTGGCGATTGCGGTGTGGTGCCCGTGCCGCGCGATCAGCTGCCGGTACGACTGCCGGAGGATGTCGATTTTGACAAGCCCGGCAACCCGCTCGACCGGCACGAGGGCTTCCTTCGCTGCGACTGCCCGAAATGCGGTCGGCCGGCGCGGCGGGAAACCGACACGTTCGACACCTTTACAGAAAGCAGTTGGTATTTCGCCCGTTTCTGTTCGCCGAAATATGAAGGTGGGCCGTTTCGCCGCGAGGAGGTCGATTACTGGCTGCCGGTGGACCAGTATATCGGCGGTGTCGAACATGCGGTGCTGCATCTGCTTTATTCGCGCTTCTTCATGCGGGCGATGAGTGCCTGCGATTATGCCGATCTCGACGAGCCCTTCGCCGGCCTCTTTACCCAGGGCATGGTCACGCATCTGACCTATCGTGCGGCGGATGGCACATGGTTGCAGCCGGACGAGGTGGAACGCCGGGAGGGTGACCGGTGGGTGACGGTGGATGGCGGCGAGCCGGTCACCGTCGGCCGTGTCGAGAAAATGAGCAAGTCCAGGCGCAACACGGTCGATCCCACCACCATCATCGAAGCCTATGGTGCCGATACCGCGAGGCTGTTCATGCTTTCCGACAGCCCGCCCGAGCGCGATCTGGAATGGACGGATCAGGGGATCGACGGTGCATGGCGCTATCTCAACCGCCTGTGGCGGCTGGTGGACGAACGTCTCGACCGGCTGGACGGCGAGACCGGCGACACGCTCACCGATGGCGAAACCGAACTGAAACGGGCGGTGCACCGGACCGTTGACGGCGTGACACGCGAGCTGGAACGGCTGCATTTCAACAAGGCGGTGGCGCTCGTTCGTGAGCTCTCGAATGCCATCGAGGCGTTTGACGGGCGCGGTGCCGTCCTGCGCGAGGCGATCGAGGTGCTGGTACGGCTGGTCAATCCGATGATGCCGCATCTGGCCGAAGAGCTGTGGAGCCGCCTCGGCCATGAGCAGATTCTCGCCGGGACCGCGTGGCCCGAGGCGGATGAAGCCTGGCTGGTCTCCGATACCGTCACCATCGCCGTACAGGTCAACGGCAAACGGCGCGGCGAGATCGAGGTCGCGCGCGGTGCGAAGGCATCCGTGGCCGAGACGGCGGCGCTCGATCTCGACACGGTCAGGCGCATTCTCGACGGCAAGGCGCCACGCAAGGTCATCGTCGTTCCGGATCGCATCGTGAATGTGGTGGCGTAGCACCCTCGCGACGCTCGTGCTCGCCCTGCTGCTCGCGGGCTGCGGATTGCGGCCGCTGCACATGCCGGTCGAGGGCGAAGCAATGCATGCGGGTCTCGCCGCCATCGAGATTGCCGCACCGAAATCGCGCCTTGGAAACGAACTTCTCAATCAGCTGAGCGCGGATCTCAACCCTGACGGCCTGAGCGTCCCGTCACGCTATCGTCTCGACATCTCGCTCAAGCGTACCCGCACCGCGCTGGCCATCCAGCTCGATGACCGGGTGACGCGCTATGACCTGTCCCTTGCGGCATTCTTCAGCCTGATCCGTCTGGAGGACGACCGAACCGTCTATCGCTCCGCCGTCAGACGGGTTGCGAGCTACAATGTCCTGCGCGATCCCTTCGCCACGCTCGTCGCCGAGCAGGATGCTGACCGCCGGGCCGCTGTCGAGATCAGCCGGCAGATCCGGACCCTTCTGGCGTTGAAGCTGGCCGAGGAGGAGCGGTGAAGATCCAGCCGCGGGAGTTCGACCGCTTCCTCTCGAGGCCCGATCCGAATGTGCCATCGCTTCTCATTTACGGTCCCGACCGGGGGCGGGTGAACGAGACGGCGATGAAGGCCGTGCGCATGATCCTCGAGGATCCGAACGATCCCTTCAATTCGGCATCCATCGACGGCGATGATCTTCGCCAGAACCCGGGCTGGCTGATCGAGGAGGCGCAGGCCTTCTCGTTCATGGGGGGAAGGCGGGTGGTACGGGTTCGCCTCGCCACCGACGGCATCACGCAGATTGTCAGGCCGTTGCTTGCCCTCGAAAGGCAGGAAGCGCTGGTGATCGTCGAGGCGGGCGATCTCGCCAGTCGTTCCTCCCTTCGCAAGCTCTTCGAGGGTGCGAAGAATGCGGCGGCACTGCCCTGCTACCGCGACGAGGCGCGCGACATCGGCGCGCTCGTCCGCGAAATGGCCGCCGCCGGGGGGTATGAGCTCGACCGCGATGCGCTTGCCTGGCTCACCGCACATTTCGGCGCCGACCGCGAGGTCACGCGGCGCGAGATGGAAAAGCTTGCCCTCTATATGGGCAGCGATGAAAGGCGGATCCGGCTCGAGGATGCGGCGGCGTCCGTCGGCGACAGCTCGGCCATCGGCACCGACGACCTCGTTCATGCGGCACTTCTGGGACAGGCGGGCCGCGCTCTCGGGCTTCTCGAACGGCTTCTCGCCGAGAACGAGGCGCCAGTGCGGATCGTGCGCCTGTTGTCCATGACGATCATGCGCCTTCTCGCCTTTCGCGGTGAGATGGGCGAGGGGCGGAGCGCGGAGGAGGTGGTGGCGTCGGCTCGACCACCGGTGTTCTTCCGCACGCGGCCGCTGATGGTTCAGGTGCTGCAGCGCTGGCCCGTTTCGTCGCTGCAATCGGCACTGGCGGCGGCGGTGGCGACGGAAACGGCACTCAAGACCACCGGCATGCCGGATTCGCTGGTGCTGGCGAAACTCGTCCATGATCTCGCCAGCGGAGGTCCGGCCGGCCGCACGCAAAGGGGTGGCGCCGTCCCGGTCAGGCGGTAGGATGGTTCCGGCGGACGGCCCTGCGGGACGGGGCCGGGCGGTGGTTCTCGAAAACACAAGGGTGGGGCCGTGCTGAAATATGTCGTGCATCGCTTGCTGGTCATGGTGCCGACGCTCGTTGCGATCAGCCTGTTCACCTTCATTATCATCCAGCTGCCGCCGGGCGACTATCTGTCGAACCAGATCGCGGAGCTGCAATCGCAGGGCGAGGGGGCCACCCGCGAGAAGATCGATTTTCTGCGCGCGCAGTACGGTCTCGACAAGCCGCTCTGGCAACAATATCTCGGCTGGGTCTGGGG
>JAGREZ010000101.1 GCA_020446285.1 Geminicoccaceae bacterium | reverse complement strand
TTCCAGCGCAGCCTGTCGCCGGAATGGCGCGAACGGCTGATGCGTGCGCGCGGCCGGCGGCAGCTGGTTCAGGATCTCACCCATACCCTCTATGACCAGCTGTACTCAATCGGCTGGCACGAAATCCACGAGGCCGAGAAGGCGAAGGCGGAGGCGAAAGCCGGGGCGAATGTGGAGGCGAACGCGGAAGCCGCGAACGAAGCGGCACCGCCTCCACCACGGGGCGAGAATGCCCCGCTGGAATCCGCATCATCGGAGACCGGACCGCCGGACTCCGCCCGACCGAAGTCGGCCCCACCCGATTCTGCACCACCGAAGGCCCAGGGTCCACCACCCGACGGCTGAACCACCCCTCCACCTGCCGGAACCCCGCCCGCGACGGAGCATCCGTCCTGCGGGTTCTGTGGCATGAATATTCCACACTTCAGGATTTATGCCGATCGGGTAGTGTTCGGTCGGGGGGATGCCTGTTTTAACCGCTTGCAAACTCGCGTGCGATACAACCGGGCATTGGTGTAAATACATGAACGACCCGGTCTGCCTGCGGGAATTGCTCCGGTAGACGGTCGAGACGGTGATCGAAGATGCATACGGGATGGTCAATGCTGCACTTCGCGCGGACCTGCTGGATGGAAACGATCTGACCGGGCTCATGGTTGAGCATGATGTCGGCGTGTGCTCCAGTCGTGTCCTGGAGTTCAAACGCCTCGACGAGGATTTCTTCTCGGAAGAGTAACGATCATCCGGCACGGCCAGTTCACCCGTTCGACGCGATGTGGGGATGGTCGAAGCGGGTGTCGAGATAGTGGTCTTTCAGATCGTCGTCGCTGATGCGCGAGGCGATGCGCCCGATCCACTCAGCGGCGCGCTTTCGCGCGTGATCGGCCCTGGCGTGGTCATCGGCGAGCCGGAAGACTTCGCAGAGATTGCGCAGCAGGAGGACCGGCTCGACGACCGCTTTCAGATCATCCTGCAGTTGTGGATCGGCGAGCCTGTCGGCGATCGCCAGCGCCTCGCCGATGCGTCCGGTACGCGCCAGTACGACAGCTCTTCCGGCATGGGCCTCGTGACGGTTCTTATGGGCAAGTTCCGCCCATAGCGCGAGCGCGGCGTCATAGGCGGCCTCGGCCTCGGACCATCGCCCGAGCTCCCTTAGAACATGTCCCTGGCGATTGCGTGCCTGGGCCTCCATGCGCAGGAGGCCGGTACGGCGCAGGAACGTGATCCCCTGGAGGACGTGGACGAGTGCCTCGTCGAAATCGCCGGTCTGGCGCATCGTCAGGCAGAGATTGGCATGCAGCAGACCCATATCGTCGAAGGCACCGATGGCCTCGGCATCGATCAGCGCCTCGCGATTGTGCGCGATGGCCTGATCGAACAGGCCGATGAACTGCTCGCAGAGCGCCAGATCGAGCAGGACCGAGATGCGTTTCTGCCTGTGCTGCATGGCATCGACCCGTTCGAGATTCGATCGTCCCGTACGGATCGCAAGCGCGTAGTCGCCAAAACGCATGGCCACGAGAGAGAGCGAGATACCGAGATCGAGACGCAGGATCTCGCTCGACGGGTCGCGTTCGGGAAATTCGTCATCGAACGTCCTGCGCAATCCCTGAAGCTGATTGACGGATGTCCCGAAATCGCCACGAAAATGCAGTGCATGAATGTGAATGTGCTGGCGCCTTGCATTGATCTCGAGCCGTCGGTCTACCGCACGCGACGCCTCGAGGCGGGCGGCTTCGAAATGCCGGTCGGCCTCCGTCCAGCGGCCCGCCTCGGCGAAGCGGTTGGCGAGCTGGAGATGCGTGTCCACCCGCAGATCCGCTTCGCCCGTGAGTTCGAGCAGGCGAAACTGAAGATGGTCGGAATGGCCGATCCCGCGCACCGCGCGCGAGAACATCCACTGCCCGGCCAGCAGCCGCGCCACCAGTTCGTTCTCGCCTTGCTGATCCTCGAACGCGCACACCGCGGCCTCGAACAGGCGATACCCCTCCTCCAGCAGACCCAGCCCCGCGACCAGACGGCCGAACGCTTCCGCCGCCCGCGCAACGAGCCGCGCATCGAGCGCCCTGACGGCGTCCTGCCAGGCCGCCCGGACATTGCCGAAATCCACATGCCGGCGGTCATGCTCTTCCGCCTCGACCAGCCATTCCAGAAAGTGCCGCCGGTGCTGCTGCCGCGCCCCTTCCAGTGCCTGCGGATCATGGGTCGCCGCGGCGAAGTCCTCGATCAGCGCGTGCATGACGTAGCGACCGGCTTCCAGCCGGTGCAGCAGGGAATGGTTGCACAGGAGTGCGAGATCATCGGGACGCGCACCGGCAACCGAAAGCGCCGCATCACGATGGAATCCGCCCTGAAAGACCGAACAGGCACCGAGAACGGCGCGCAGTTCCGGGCTCAGCAACCGCCAGGAGAATGACAGGACGGTCGCAAGGCTTCGATGGCGCCGCTCGATGGTTCCGGCAAATCCCGGTTCCGCCGCGATCGATGTGATCGACTGGCAGATCTCGCCGGCCGCAAGCTCGCCCGCCCAGCTGGCCGCGAGCTCGATCCCGAGCGGCAGACCGCCCGCCGCCTCGCAGATCGCCTGGATCTCGTCTCCCTCCGCCGGCATCTGTCCGGGTGCGGAGAAAGCCGGGAAGATCCGCCTCGCGCATTCGATATAGAGCTGCCGGGCGAACGGCGGATCGAGGCCGTGCAGGTCGAAGACGATCTCGCCTTCGACCTGGAGCCGCACACGCGATGTGGCAAGAATGTGCACGCCGTCGGTCCGCAGCAGCCGGCCGAGGACATCCTCGGCTGCGTCCAGCAGATGCTCCCAGTTGTCGAGCACGAGCAGCAACCGGCGGGCGGCGAGCCGTTCCAGCAGTTCACCCAGAAGGTCGCGGCTGGAGACGAGCTGGATTCCGGTTGCGGCCGCGATTTCGAGCGCGATGCGATCGACCGGTGCCGCCACTTGCGGGTCGACGGGCGCCAGTGCCACGAACCACACGCCGTCATCGAACGCATCCAGTGCATTCCGGGCCACCGCGCGTGCCATCCGCGACTTGCCGACACCGCCCATCCCGCAGATGGTGACGAGGCGCTCACGAAGGATGAGCCCTGACAGTTCCCCGATCCGCTCACCAGCACCGATCATGGGTGCCAGCCTGCGATCGATGTTGGTCCGCCGTGTACGACCGGTTGCCTCGGGAGCACGAAGCCGGTCGGCCAGCAACACGGTCTCCGGCGCGGGCTCCACCTGTAATTCGTCGCTGAGCACATTGCGGCACCGTTCGAACTGCGCCAGCGCAAGCGCTGTCTGCCCCCGGGCCGCAAACGCCTGGATGAGGAAGCGATGTGCCTCCTCGTTCCACGGCTGCAATTCGAGCTGGCGACGGGCGGTGCGCGCAAGGGCCGGCCAATCGCCGGTCGCCGCATGGTGCCGCATGAGCGCCGTGAGGGCCGACATCACTTCTTCGTGGATCGTCTCCTGCAGGCCGAGCCGCCAGTCATCGAATTCCGGAGCATCGCAGAGCTGCAATCCGGCGAGGCAATCGCCGCGAAAAAGGGAGATCGCCGCTTCCAGCCGATCCCAGTCCCGGGGTTCGGCCTCGCGTTCGAGTGCAAAATGCCGGGCGATCGCCGAACGGCACGAGAGCGCGTCGACCTCGAGATTCATCGAGGCGAGCGATACGGTCTGCCGGGCAATGTCCAGCCCCGCATGATCGAGTGTCTTCCTGAGCGCCGACAATTCGATGCGCAGGTTGGTGCGTGCCGATCCCTCCGGGAGTTCGCCCCAGAGGAATGCTGCAAGATGGCTTCGCGAATGGACGCGATCGGGCTCCATCGCGAGCCGGGCGAGCAACGCGCGCGATTTGACCGAGCGGAAGCCGGTGACGGGCTCGCCGTCGCGCCGGACGTCGAAGCTGCCCAGAAGCCCGATCCTCAACCGTCCCAAACCGCCCCGATCCTTTCTGTCCGGCGGATTCATCCGCCGGCTACGTTTTCGCTACGCAGTCTCCCCTATTGCTCAGGCCACTACACGAACGGGAGGCATGATGACAAATGTCCACGGTAATATCACTGGACGCATTCATTCCATTCACCCACGGATTCCTGCTCAACATGAGCGCCATCATGGCACTCGGACCACAGAACCTGTTCGTCCTGCGCCAGGGACTGCACCGCAGGCACGCTTTCATCGCCGCCGGTGTCAGCACCCTTGCCGAGATCGTTCTCGCGACGCTGGCCATTGGCGGAATGGGAACGCTGATTGCGAGTTCCTCTGCATTCGTCATGATGGCGACCGTAGCCGGCGTGGCGTTCCTCACCGGCTACGGCCTGTGCCTGTTGCGCTCCGCGCGCCGGAGTGCCGGTGACATCCCCGAATGCAGGGTTTCCGGCTGCATGTTGCGCGCGGGTGCGGTGGTCGCAGCGGCACTGAGTGTCGCCTTCCTCAATCCCTCCGCCTATGTCGACATGGTTCTCGTACTGACCCCGGCGGCCAGCCAGCTTCCTGCCAGCCAGCGCTTCCTCTTCGGCGCCGGCGCCGTTCTGGCGGCCTGTGTCTGGTTCTTCGGCCTGTCCTATGGAGCCAGACTGTTCGAGGGTTTCCTCAAGCGGCCCGGATCCGCATCGATCCTCGATCGCCTCAGCGGCTGGATGATGATCGGCATGGCGGCAATGCTGGCCTGGCGGCAGGCCTGACAGCCCTCTCAGGAACGCCTTGCCCGATCGAGTTTCTCCCGCGCCGCTTGCGGGTCCGGAGGCAGAACGGCGTCGAGCAGGGCCCGGGTGTGCTGGTGCCGGGGCGAGGCCAGAACCGCGGCGGTCGCCCCCTCCTCGACGATCCGCCCGCCATGGATGACCGCCACCCGTTCACAGAGATGGGCGATAACGGCAAGATCGTGACTGATCAGCATGTAGGCCATGCCGAAACGCCCGCGAAGATCGACCATGAGATTGAGCACCTGCGCCTGCACCGATACGTCGAGCGCTGAAACGGGCTCGTCGGCGATCACCAGATCCGGGCGGGCGACGAGCGCACGGGCGATGGCGATGCGCTGCCGCTGGCCACCGGAAAAGGCGTGCGGATATTTGCGCATGTCGTCAGCGGAAAGGCCGACGGCCTCGAGCGCGTCGATGCAGCGCTCGCGCTTGCGTGCCCGTCCGTCCGGATCGCCGAACAGTGCCTCGCCGACGATCCGCTCCACACGCATGCGCGGATCGAGCGAGCCATAGGGATCCTGAAACACCATCTGCACGCAGCCGCCACGGCGCACCCGCCCCGCCTCCGGTCGGTCGAGACCGGCGACGATGCGCGCCAGCGTCGACTTGCCCGAGCCGGACTCGCCGACGATCCCGACACTTTCGCCGGGCCGGATGGCAAGGCTCACCCCGTCGAGCGCACGCAATACGGGCGGCGGCGAGAACAGCCAGCGGCGCGGCAGGCGATAGTCGCGCACCACGCCATCGAGTTCGACGAGAAACGGCCCGTCCGCGCTGCTCATCCTGTCCGTCCGTTCATTCCGCCCGTGCGACCCACGCCACCTGTGCCACCCGCGCCGTCAGCGAAATGGCAGGCGACCGTCTGGCCGGATGCGAGGTCGGTGAAACCGGGCGTCCGCTCGCGGCAGACGGGCCCGACGATGGCGCAGCGCGGGGCGAAGGCGCAGGCATCCACCCGGTCTCCGGCACGCGGCACGCTTCCCGGAATGACACGAAGCGGCCGGCCGATCCGGTCACCCGTGGGCAGGGCGTCGAGCAGGCCGCGCGTATAGGGATGCGCGGGAGATCCAAGAACGGCCCGCGTCGGTCCGCTTTCCACCGACCGGCCGGCATACATGACCATCGTCCGCTCACACATCGCCGCCACCACGCCGAGATCGTGGGTGATGAGGAGGAGCGCCATGGCATTCTCGCGGGCGATATCGCGGATGAGTCCGAGAATATCGAGCTGTACCGTGACATCGAGTGCCGTTGTCGGTTCGTCGGCGATGAGCAGGGCGGGCTGCATGGCAAGAGCGATGGCGATCATCACCCGCTGCCGCTGGCCGCCGGAAAGCTGGTGCGGGTACAGTGCTTGCGGAAAACGCGCGGGCGGCAGGCCGACACGGGCCATGATGTCGGCGACACGCCCGGACACATCGCCGCCGCCGAGCCCGTGCAGGAGGAGTCCCTCGGCAATCTGGTCGCCGATGGTCCGCACCGGATTGAGGGCGGTCATCGGCTCCTGGAAGATCATGGCCATCCGCCGGCCGCGCAGGCGCGCATGCGCGCGGTCATCGAGACCGGCAAGCTCGGTGCCGTCGAAACGGATCGAGCCGGCGAGCCTCGCCCGTTCGGGCAGGAGCCCCATGATGGAGAGCGCCGTCATCGACTTGCCGCAACCGGATTCGCCGACGAGGCCGAGCGATGTGCCCGGTTCCATGGAGAACGAGAGCGGGCCGAGCACGGCCGCGCCGTCGATGGATACCGTCAGCCCGGCAATGTCGAGCAGGGCCATCACATGCGCCCCTGATGACGCAGCGCCGGATCGAGCATGTCGCGAAGCCCGTCGCCGAGAAGGTTGAGACCGAGCACCGAAAGAACGATGGCGAGCCCCGGGAAGATCGCGAGATGCGGAGCGAGGACCATGAGCGTCTGCGCCTCGTTGAGCATCCGCCCCCAGGACGCCTCGGGCGGCCGGGTGCCGAGACCGAGATAGGACAGCCCGGCTTCGGCGAGAATGGCGAGCGCGAACTGGATGGTCGCCTGGACGATGAGCACCGCCGAGATGTTCGGCAGGACATGTTCGATGGAGATGCGCGCGCCCCCCTTGCCGGCGAGGCGGGCGGCGAGGATCATGTCGCGCTGAAGTACCGGGAGCGAGCTGCCGCGGGTGAGCCGGGCGAAGACCGGAATGTTGAAGATGCCGATGGCAATGATCGAATTGACCGCCCCCGGCCCGAAGATGGCGGTGATCATCACGGCGGACAGGAGTGCCGGAAAGGCGAATGCGAAATCGCTCATGCGCATGATGAGTTCGTCAACCCAGCCACCGCGCCAGGCGGCGGTCGAGCCGAGCGGAATGCCGATCCCCGCACCGATGACGACAGCCACGACCGCGACCAGGATGGAGTTGCGCGCACCGACGAGCATCATGGAGAGGACATCGCGGCCGAACTGGTCGGTGCCGAGCCAGTGCGTCATGTCGGGCGGTGCGAGCTTGTTGCGGATATCCATCGCCGCATGGGGAAAGGGCGTCCAGACGAACGACAGCAGTGCCGCGGCGACGAGGATGAAGGTGAGCATGGAGCCAAGAGCGAGACCGCCATGCCAGGCCCCTCCCGATGCGCGATCCAGCACCCCGCGCATCAGCCCCTTCCCCGGCGAAGGCGCGGATCGAGCCACAGATACAGCAGGTCGACGATGAAATTGACGATCACGACCGTTGCCGCGAGCAGGACGACGAGGTCGCGCAAGGTGGTGAGGTCGCGCTGGGCGATTGCCTGGAAGATGAGCCGGCCGATACCGGGCAGATAGAAGACATTCTCGATGATGATGGTCCCGGCGAGAAGAAAGGAGAATTGGAGGCCCATGACGGTCACGACCGGAATCAGTGCGTTGGGCAGGGCGTGACGGATCAGTGCCCGGCGACGTTCGAGCCCCTTGGCCCGCGCGGTCCGGACATAATCCTCGCGCAGCGCCTCGAGTACCGCCGAACGGGTCAGCCGGGCGAGAATGGCGGCCTGAGGCAGGGCCAGCGCGAAGGCCGGCATGAGCAGGGATGCGAGCCCCGCGAGCAGTCCCTCGTCATAACCGGCGAAACCGCCCGCCGGCAGCCAGCCGAGCCGGACGGAGAAGAGAAGGATGAGGAGGATGGCGAACCAGAAATTGGGAACGGCGACACCGAGCTGGCTGGTTGCCATCACCAGCGTGTCGCCGACCGTTCCGCGACGCGCGGCGGCCCAGGCACCGACGGGAATGCCGAACAGGGTCGCAAGCCCCATCGCCATCACCGCCAGCGGCAGGCTCACCGGCAGCCGTTCGGCGATGAGTTCGCCCACTGGCACATCGTAGGTGTAGCTCCGCCCGAGCCGTCCCCGCAGGAGGTCGCCAACCCATGCGAGGTAGCGTTCGTGGACGGGCCGGTCGAGCCCCATTTCGGCACGCAGCGCCGCCAGCGTGTCGTCCTCCGCATTGATCCCGAGGATGACCGCCGCAGGATCACCGGGCAGAAGTTCGAGCACGATGAAAACGACCAGCGATGCCGCAAGCAGGGTGAGCATCAGCGTGAACAGCCGGCGGACGAAAAACAGGATCAAGGCAGGCGACTTTCCACGTTCAAAACCTGCCCCATGCTGCCACCATCCGCACGCCAAGGCCATGGCTGGCGCGCAGCAGCGGTGAAGGCTAGAAGGGAATCATTCCATCCGGTTCGCTACCACGGCACGGGAGCCCGTCTTGAGCAAACCTCCGCGCGCGCGGCTCGATCAGCTGCTCGTGGAACGCGGCCTTGCCGAAAGCCGCAGCCGCGCACAGGCGCTCATCATGGCCGGTACGGTCTTTTCCGGCGAGCAACGGCTGGACAAGCCCGGCACGCGCGTCGTCGCCGATATCGACCTGCGGCTGAAGGACAGCGGTCCGGGCTGGGTCAGTCGCGGCGCCCTCAAGCTGATCGAGGGACTGGACCGCTTCGACATCGATGTCACCGGTCTCGTCGCCATCGATGTCGGCGCCTCGACCGGAGGCTTTACCGACGTCCTTCTCGATCGCGGCGCGGCGCATGTCTTCGCCGTCGATGTCGGCCATGGCCAGCTCGACTGGCGATTGCGCAATGACGAGCGGGTGAGCGTGCTCGAACGTACCAATGCCCGTCACCTGACGCGCGAACAGATCACCCGCCCGGCCGGGCTCGTGGTCTGCGACGCGA
>JAGREZ010000009.1 GCA_020446285.1 Geminicoccaceae bacterium | reverse complement strand
TGGCACACCGCCTGACGGCACAGCACGTCGAGCGTTTCGTCATTCAGGATGACGCCGTCGCGGATGAGGCCGTCCTGCCCGTGGCTGGTATAGGGGTCGAGGGCGACATCGCCGACAAGGCCGAGTTCGGGGAACCGCTCCTTGATGGCGCGAAAGGCCCGGCACACGAGATTGTCCGGATTGCAGGCCTCCTTGCCCTCCTCGCATCTGCGTTCGGCCGGTGTGACCGGAAAGAGTGCCACTGCGGGGATGCCCCGTTCGAGGCAGCGTTCGGCAACGGGCAGCAGCAGATCGACCGAAAGGCGTTCGATGCCGGGCAGCGAGGCCACGGGTTCGCGCCTGTTGTCGCCATCGAGCACGAAAAGCGGCTGGATCAGGTCCGATGCGGCAAGGCGATGTTCCGCCACCAGCGCCCGGCTCCACGGCATTCGACGCAAGCGGCGCGGCCGGATCTGCGGAAAACGTGCAAGCGGGGGCAGGTGCTGGGGCATCGGGGATCTCGTCGGTTTCTCAAATCTTCCAATACATCTATATGTGCGTGACCGGCGGGCGACAATGGTGTGACGGGGTCGAGGAACCATGGATTTCGAACGCAGCGAGGAGCAGGAGGCGCTGGCGCGGATGGCACGGGACTTCGCCCGCGCCGAACTGGCACCATTCGCCCGGAAATGGGACGAGGACAGGATCTTTCCCGAGGCGACCTTGCGCAAGGCGGCGGAGCTGGGCCTTGCCGGCATCTGTGTCGACGAGGCGCATGGCGGCAGCGGGCTCGGGCGGCTGGAAGCGGCCATGCTGTTCGAGGAGCTTTCCGCCGGCTGCACCTCGACGGCAGCCTATCTGTCGATCCACAACATGGTGACATGGATGATCGACCGTTTTGCCGGCGACGCGCTCCGCGAGCGGTTCCTGCCCGATCTGCTCACCATGCGGCACTTTTCCAGCTACTGCCTGACCGAGCCCGGTTCGGGCTCCGACGCCGCCAGTCTGAAAACGACCGCACGCCGCGATGGTGACGATTATGTGCTGAACGGCTCCAAGGCGTTCATCTCCGGCGGTGGACGCAGCGATGTCTATCTGGTCATGTGCCGGACCGGCGCTTCGGGACCGAACGGCATCAGTGCCATGCTGGTGGAAAAGGAGCGCGCGGGCATCTCCTTCGGGGCGCAGGAACGGAAGATGGGCTGGAATTCGCAGCCCACGGCGATCGTCAGTCTCGACCAGTGCCGGGTGCCCGTGGCCAACCGGCTGGGCGAGGAGGGCGAAGGCTTCCGCATGGCAATGGCGGGGCTCGACGGCGGCAGGGTCAATATCGCCGCCTGCTCGATCGGCACCGCGCGTGCGGCGCTGGAACGATCCATTGCCCATGTCGTGGAACGCCGGCAGTTCGGCAAGCCCATCGCCGATTTCCAGGTGACCCGCTTCAAGCTCGCCGACATGGCGACCAGGCTCGAGGCGGCACGGCTCATGACCCTGCACGCAGCATCGAAGCTCGACCGGAACGCGGCGGACAGGACCGCGGCGGCGGCCATGGCCAAGCGTCTTGCCACTGACCTCTCGTTCGAGATCATCGACGAGGCGCTGCAGCTGCATGGCGGCTACGGCTATATCCGTGACTATGAAATCGAGCGGTACCTGCGCGATGTCCGCGTTCACCGCATTCTGGAAGGAACAAATGAGATCATGCGCATGATCATCGCCCGTCAGCTTCTGGCGCAGCATCAGGAATGACAACGGACGATATCGAATTCGAGGTTCGTGGCGGGACAGGCATCGTCACGCTCAACCGGCAAAAGGCTCTCAATGCGCTGACCCACCCGATGGTCCGCGCGCTCTCGGCCCGTCTTGCCGCGTGGAAGGATGATGAAGGCGTGCGCGCGGTCCTGGTGCGAGCCGCGCCCGGACGCGCGTTCTGCGCCGGCGGTGACATCCGGGCGGTGGCGGAGCGCGTCGCCGTCGACGGGCCGGACGCGGTGCTGCCATTCTTTGGCGACGAGTACCGGATGAACTGGCGTATCCGTCATTTTCCCAAGCCCTTCGTGGCGCTCATGGACGGGATTACCATGGGCGGCGGCGTCGGCATCTCGGTTCATGGCCGCTTTCGCGTGGTGACGGACAATACCATGTTCGCCATGCCCGAGACCGGCATCGGCATGTTTCCCGATGTGGGCGGCACGGCATTCCTGCCGCGTCTGCCGGGCGAGCTTGGGACCTACATGGCGCTTACCGGCGCGCGGCTGGATGGCCGGGATTGCCGCAGCGTCGGTATCGGCACCCGGTTTGTCGATGCGGCAAGGCTGGGCGAATTGCAGGAGGCGATCGTCGAGGGCGAGGATGTCGAGGCGGTGCTGGCCGAATTCGAGGAACCTGTGGAACGTTCTGCCATTGACGGCCATCGGGTGGAGATCGACCGCCTCTTTGCCGGCGAGCATCTGCGCGACGTGATTGCCGCCCTGCGCGGGTCGAAGACCGCCTTTGCTCAGGAAACCCTGGCTGTTCTGGAAAGCAAGTCACCAATCTCGGTCGGTATCGCCTTTCATCAGGTTCGCCTCGGCCGCGAACTCGATTTTGCCGAATGCATGCGACTGGAATACCGCCTCGTTCGTCATGTCATGGCACATGGCGATTTTCACGAAGGGGTAAGGGCACTGATCATCGACAAGGACAAGGCGCCACGCTGGCAGCTTGCGCATCTCGACGAGGTCAGTGACGAGGCCGTCGAGACATTCTTCCGTCCGTGGGACGGGGACAGGCTGCCATTCGACTGGCGGTCGGTCTGACGCAGTCGATAGTGCTCGGCCCGACCGGGCCGGGAAAAAAACGCCAGCAGGGAGCATGGCATGAGCAGGATCGCATTCATCGGCATGGGAAACATGGGCCTGCCGATGGCCGTCAATCTGGTGAAGGCCGGTCACGAGGTGGCGGGATTCGACATGTCGAGGGAGATCATGGGCCGCGCCGGCGAGAAGGGCATCCGGGCCATGAGCGATGTCGGCGCGGCCGTTCAGGGAGCGGAATTCGTCCTCACAATGCTGCCGGCGGGCGAACATGTCCGTTCGGTCTGGCTTGGCGATGGCGGCATTCTCGCCTCGCTCGATGGCAGGCCGCTCCTGATCGATTGTTCGACCATCGATGTCGAGACCTCGCGGGAGGTGGCCGCGCGGGCGGCGGAATCCGGGCTCGACATGCTCGACGCTCCGGTGTCGGGCGGTGTCGGAGGTGCCGAGGCCGGCACGCTCACCTTCATGGTCGGCGGCAGTGACGGAGCCTTCGAACGGGGGCGCGAGATCCTGTCCGCGATGGGCAAGGCGGTCGTTCATGCCGGCGGCAGCGGCAATGGACAGGCGGCCAAGATCTGCAACAACATGATTCTCGGCATCTCGATGCTCGCCGTGAGCGAAGCCTTCGTTCTCGCGGAAAAGCTCGGGCTCGACGCAGACCGTCTGTTTGAGATCAGCTCGCAATCCTCGGGGCAATGCTGGTCCATGACGAGCTATTGCCCGGTGCCTGGTCCCGTGCCGTCCTCGCCGGCCAACAGGGACTATCGCGCAGGTTTTACCGCTGCTATGATGCTCAAGGATCTGAAGCTGGCACAGCAGGCTGCCCAGGCCGTCGACTCAGCTACTCCGCTTGGCGCGGAGGCCTGTCAGTTGTACAGGATTTTCGCGCGAAAGGAGAACGCAGGGCTGGATTTTTCTGGAATCATCAAGATGATCCGTGGCATGTAGAGGTCCAGCCGGGGCAAATGCCACGCAAAGTAGAGCTTTTTGGGATCAGCTTACGAGGCGGCAGTGAAAGAACAATATCTGCTGATAATACGCTTGATCGAGCGCCTGCACCGCAGGTTCCTCGATGTCATCAAGGCGGAGCTCGACCGCCTTGGCGTCGAGGATATCAACAATGTCCAGACCTTGATTCTGTCCAATATCGGCGAGGAGCAGCTCACCGTCGGCGAACTGACGGCGAGGGGTTATTATCTCGGCTCGAACGTCTCCTATAATGTGAAAAAACTGGTTGAGAACGGCTACCTCATTCAGGAGCGTTCCAACCATGACAAGCGCATGACCCGTGTCCGCCTCAGTGACAAGGGCCTCGAGCTGACCGCCAAGATCGAAGATCTCTACGAGCGCAATGCTGCGGAGATCGGCAAGAACCTGGCAAGTCTCGAACAGTTGCAGGAAATCAATCGGGTTCTCACCGGCATCGAACGCTACTGGAGCCGGTTGATCAGTTTCGGCCGCTGAGGGAGGGGTACGAGCCAGCCCGGCACGTCCCCGCCACATCATCAAGCCGGGCGCCGGGCCGTCAGGGACGGAAGCTGACGGATTGAAGTCCTCGAACGTTCGGAAGGGTCGGGCAGCGGATCCCCGCTCAGTCCTTCTGCTTGCGGCTCAGGGCGTCGAGCTGACGTTGCAGCGAGGAAAGCTGTTCCCGCAGATCCTTCATTTCGGCTGAAAGGGCTTCGTCGCCCGTCGTCGCCTCACTGCTGCCGGAAGCCTTGCCATCCTCGGCATGTTTTTCGCGGTCCGGATTTCTGCCTTCGCCAAAGGGAGAGAACATGCGCGCCGCATTCTGCATCATGGCCAGATTCTGACGGGTCAGATCTTCGAGCGGGTTGGATCCACGTTCCATGCCGGGAACCGGGAAGAAGCGCCCGATGGTGTCTTCCATATAACTCCGCATCTGATCCTGGTGCCGCGCGAAGTTCTCCATCGACACCTCCAGATATCGGGGAACGACGGTATGCAGGCTGTCGTCATAAAAAGAGATCAACTGGCGCAGGAAGCTGATGGGCATCAGATTCCTGCCCTTGCTGTCCTCCTCGAGGATGATCTGGGTCAGGACGGAGCGGGTGATGTCATCACCCGTCTTGGCATCATAGACGACGAACTCGTCACCCTGACGAACCATCAAGGAGAGTTCGTCAAGCGTCACATAACTGCTTGTGGCCGTGTTGTAGAGCCGCCGATTGGCGTATTTCTTGACAACGGCAACCTGCGTGTCCGCTCCGGTATCGTCCGTTTCCTTCGGTCCACCGCGCTTCGGCCCTTCACCTGCCGCTGCCATCAGAACCTCCTCGATAGAGGAAAGAAAACCGATCCAGAATCATGTGGTCCTTTCCCCTGTTGTATCAATGATCCGGGCGATAGACGCAGGGCTGCACGCCGCCGGTACCGTCGCGCAGGTCGATCAACCCAAGGAATGGGTTGAAAAAACCATAGACCAGCATCTGCCGCAACGCAGCAACAATCGCCACATGCACTGGCGGTGATTGCTGCGGATGCGAATGCTTGCCGGCCTGGTTCAGTCGTCGTCGAGCAGATCGAAATTGGCGAGACGCGGATCCGGAGCGTCATCGTCCTTGACCTCTTCCTCGCGCTCCGGCTCGACATCGGGAGCGAGCCCCGCCTGGATGTCGGCCTCCTCACGGGAACGGGCGACATTCACCTGAACGTGAACCTCGACCTCGGGATGCAGTTCGACCGTGACATCGTGAATGCCGGTGGTCTTGATCGGCTGCTCGAGACGGATCTGCGCACGGGAAAGTTCGATGCCGTCGGCGGCGAGGGCCTCGACGATGTCACGCTGGCTCACCGAACCGTAGAGTTGCTTGCTCTCGCTTGCCTGACGCAGCACGATGATGCTCTTCCCATCGACCGAACCACGCCGCCCCTCCGCTTCCTCGCGAAGCTGCTGGTTGTTCGCCTCGAGTTCGGCACGCCGCCCCTCGAAACGCTGGAGCGCCTCGTCGGTGGCGCGAAGAGCCTTGCCCTTGGGGATGAGGAAGTTGCGGGCATAGCCCGGACGGACATTCACGATCTCACCCATCTGACCCAGCTTCGAGACCCGCTCGAGAAGGATGACCTGCATCTCGTTTGCTCCAGTAACGTTCAAGACATCTTGCGGCGCATCCGCGCCCGGTCCTCGACCAGTCCGAGTGCAGCGACGGCCGGTACGGCAACGAGGCTGAACAGGGCGAGGGCGAAATAGAAGACCGACAGAAAGGCAATACGACCGAACCTGTCGGTAATCCAGCGTGAGGCGAGGCTGTGAACCAGCGCCAGTCCCACCAGAAGAAACACGGCTGCGAGCAGGATCATGCCGGTGCGCAGCATATAGCCGGCATTGCCGTCAATCACCATGGAACCGGCGATTGCCAGCATCAGTGCGGGCAAATACCAGCTCGAAACTTCCAGACGGCGCAGTGGTTCATTCGGCCGGATCGAGCATTTCTGCCGGTTGGCCAGCTTGAACGCAATGGCACCGTTGATGACGGAAACGAGCAGAAGACCCGCCGCCGCCAGTCCCGGAACAACGGGCATGATACCGCGATAGAGCTCCAGCACGCTGGCACCGATTTCCGTGGTGCCGAGTTCACCGGCAGCGTTGTCGAGTGCCTGCATCAATGTCGCGCCGATATCGCCCGATTGCCATTGCCACCAGACCATGACCGCGACCGTGACAGCGAGCACATAGAGCAGCAGCCGGTTCAGGATCATGCCAAGTGGAAACCACTCTTTCGATCCGTCCGGCGATCCGTCCGGCTGCTGCCGCCAGAGCAGCGCGTGGCGTACGGTGACGAGGCCGGGGCCGACCTCGAGGACGAGAAACACCAGCGCCGCGATGCCGCCGGCAAACACCGCGACCAGAACGGTCGCCGCGATGCTTCCGATCGAAAACCCCCAGAGGCCCAGCGACAGCCCGACAAACAGCAGCGGAAGCTGGACGAAATGCACCATGAGCGATCCCGCTCCCATTCCGCCCGGAATGGAAAGAAAGAGCGCTGCGCTCGCAATCGAAGCGAGTGCGATCAGGGGTATTGACTGGCGCATGACGTCCCGCGGACAGTCGGCCTGTCCACTCTCTTCCTCTCGCGTCCCGGTGGTACGGTTCCAACAGAACATACCACCGGCGATTCCCTGTTCTGCATCAATTCACCCCAACAGATCAGCATGATCTGCCTGGATCGATGCACTAGTTGGCGACGTAGGGGAGAAGGGCGAGTTCGCGGGCGCGCTTGATGGCGCGGGCGAGGGCACGCTGCTCCTTGGCCGTCACCGCCGTGATGCGGCGCGGGACGATCTTGCCGCGCTCGGAAACGAAACGCTGGAGAAGCTTGATGTCCTTGTAGTCGATCGCCGGCGCATCGGCATGGGCGAACGGACTCGCCTTGCGACGCCTGAAAAAGGGACGGCGGATCGTGATGGTGGGCGGCTCGCGACGCTCCGGGCGATCCCCGCGTTCGTGCCGGTCACCGCCGCGGTCATGCCGCTCGCCACGCTCGGGGCGCTCGCCCCGGTCTCCACTCTGCTCGTTCATCTGTCGTTACTCCGGTAGCGCCTGCTCAATTACGGTCGCGGCGGCGATCGTCGCGGCTGTTCCTGG
>JAGREZ010000593.1 GCA_020446285.1 Geminicoccaceae bacterium | reverse complement strand
AGCGGCACGATCTCGATCTCGACACTGATGCCCGTGAGCTCCTCGAACTCGCTCTTGAGCTCGGAGGCGACATTCGTCGGCGGTGTCGCCTCGGAGGTGTAGCGGATGGTCGTGCCCGCGAACTGGCGGCCGACATCCCTGAGCCATGCGGCGACATCGTCGGGGGTCTGCGCCTGCGCCAGCGGCGTGCCGAGATTGGTGAGCCCGCCCCATGGTCGGCCGCCGGCCAGCATGGCCGCCGAAAAACCGGAAAAGCCGACGCCGGCCACGGCCATCTTGCGGAAGAACTGCCGCTTGGTGATCCGACGCTGACCGAACGCCTTCGCCGTATCGGCGATGAAGGTCTTTCGATCGTATTCCCTAAAGCTCATGAGATACCTCCCTTGGTGATCGAGCCAGGCGAACGGATGCAGGCGGCCATGACCCGGCAATGCAATGGCTCAGTCCTTGAGCGAGCCGAGGGTCAGACCGCGCACGAGGTGTTTCTGTACCAGCAGGATGAAGATGAAACTCGGTACGAGTGCGGCACTGCCGAGCGCCGTTATCAGCCCCCATTCCGTGCCCGTCGAGGTGACGAAGGTCGTGATCTTGACCGGGATGGTGCGGATGCTCGTTGTCAGTTGCAGCGATATCAGGAACTCGGTCCACGAGAAGATGAAGCAGAGAACGCCCGTGGCGGCCAACCCTCCCTTGACCAGCGGTGCCACGATCATGTGGAAGACCTGAAAGCGCGTGGCGCCGTCGATCATCGCCGATTCGTCGAGCTCCTTCGGCACATCGTCGAAGAAGCTCTTGAGCAACAGGGTGGCGAGCGGCAGGTTGATCAGCGTGTGGGCGATGATCAGTCCGAGATGCGTGTCGCGCAGGCCGATATCGCGGAAGATGAAGAATAGCGGTATCGCCACCGCAATGGGTGGCATCATCCTTTGCGCGAGGACGAAGAAGACGAGATGATCCTTGCCGCGCATGGGGAAACGCGAAAGCGCATAGGCCGCGAGCGTGGCCAGCGACAGGGCGCAGATCGTCGAGCCGATGGCGATGATCAGGCTGTCGACGATGGACGGCAGCGAATAGTAGGAAGATGCGCCGCCCGTCTGGCCGCCGACGCCACCTTCGAGATTGATCCGCGACTTGCCGGCGATGGTGATCTCGTAATTTTCCACCGACGGCTCGAAATCGGCATAGACCGGCGGCTGGGCGAAGATCGCGGTATAGGGCTTGAAGCTGGCGAGTACCCACCAGAACAGGGGAAACAGGAACGCCAGGACGACGAGCCAGGCGAGAACGTCGCGCAACACGAGCCTTGCGGTATTGCCGGGCATCAGAACCTCACCCGAAAAGCTTTGATGAAGGCGAAACAGATGAGATTGAGCATGATGAGCGTGATCAGGCTCAGCGTTGCCGCATAGGGGAAATTGGCGACGCCGAAGACCCTTCCGGCATAGAAGCTCAGTGTCTCGGTGGCGGTGCCGGGACCGCCGGCGGTCATCGCGAAGACATAGTCATAGATGCGGTAGAGATCGATCGTGCGGATCAGCACGGCCACCGCGATCACCTTGCCGAGCATCGGCAGCGTCAGGTGGCGGAAGGTCTGCAGCCAGCTGGCGCCGTCGATCGCTGCGGCCTCGAACGGTTCCTTCGGCAGCGCGCGCAGCCCGGCGAGGAAGATCAGCACCATGAAGGGCGTCCACTGCCAGATGTCGGCGATCATCACCCCCCAGAGTGCCATCGAGGTGTCGGCGAGGATCGGATTGGCCGGATCGACCAGCCCGATCTCCTCGAGATAGTAGGAGAGCACGCCGAACTGGCCGTCTTCCATCAACAGGAACATCATGCCGGTGACCGCGGGGGGGATCACCAGCGGCAGGGTCATCATCGCCCGGAGGAAGCCGTAGCCGCGCCGCTCGCAGTCGAGGAGGAGGGCGATGGCCATGCCGAGCGCCACCTGAATGACGAGACAGACGAGCGTGTACTGGATCGTCACCATCAGCGAATCGATGAAGCGGTCGTCGGCGAACGCCTTGATCCAGTTGTCGACACCAACGAACTTGTAGTCCCGCAGCCCCGGAATTCTGGCCTGTGTACTGAGCCAGACGGAATAGGCGAGGGGATAGATACCGAATGCGAGGATGACCGCGAACATCGGCGCCATCCAGGGAAAGGGATGATCGGCCGTCAGGAAACGTGGCAGCCACGTCTGTTGCCCGGTCGTGCTTGCGGTTTCAGCTGCCTTCACCTGGCCTCCCTCATCCGGTGACGCTGCGGCAACACGTTCCGGGCATTTTCGCCTCCCGGCCCGACCGTTGCCACTGGCACCTCACCTGATGCTGCCCGCGATACCCTGCCACAATCCATGGCATTGTCGCCGGCAGCATGACGCCACCGCTTCGGATTTCGTGCGGTGGAAATTTTGATTCGTCCGGTTACATTTGTTCAAACCACCGTGCCTGTCAAGCGGCGCCTGCCTCTTCGGTCTGGCGATCGTTGAGGCGATCGTACCAGTCATTCACCGGGTCATCGCTTTCGAGGAGGGGCAGGCCGGAGACGGCGCGGGCCCAGTCGAAGGCGCCGGCAAGGATGAAATCGGCGAAACCGGGGCGATCTCCGCAAAGCCATGGAAGCTCGCGCAGGGTTGCCCTCGCCGGTTCCAGCGCCCGCGCGAGCTGCGGCAGGGCGGCAGCACCCTGATGCAGGGCTTCGAGCGTCGAGCCGAAGCGCGCCTCGCGGGTTTCCCTGAAATAGGCCTGATCCACCGGTGCCAGCGCGTTGTGGATGTCCATCAGCACCGCCCTGAGGATGAGGGGATGGATCGCCGTTTCCACCCAGTGCCGGAAGGTCAGGGTCAGGGCCCGGCCCGCTTTGCCGCCCATGAGTGACGGTTTGGGATAGGTTTCCTCGAGATAAGAGACAATCGCCCAGCTGTCGGCGATGACGCGCTCGCCATCGACCAGCACCGGCACCAGTTTCTGGCCGCTGAACGCCAGAGCCTCCTTGTCGGTGAACGCCACCGGCACCGTCTCGAAATCGAGGCGCTTGGCATGCAGTGCGCGGCGGATGCGGTTGCAGTAGGGGCTGAAGCGGCAATCCGGATCCGCTCCGGCCAGATCGTAGAGCCTGCGTGACATGGGGCCTGTTCCTCCCTGGTTGCGGGCCTGGTTGCGGGCAATGATAGCGGCGCAGTTCCAGGTTGCCAGCGCTGAAGGGTTGGTTCACTTTCGCCGGAAACGGATCCAGCGCATTCCCGGAGGGAGAGGCCATGCAGACGAGGGCAGCAGTCGCACACAAGGCGGGCGCGCCGCTATCCATCGAGACGGTCGAACTCGACGGCCCGCGCGCTGGCGAGGTCCTCGTCGAGATCAAGGCCACCGGCATCTGCCACACTGACGAGTTCACCCTCTCCGGCGCCGATCCGGAAGGCCTGTTCCCGGCGATTCTCGGCCATGAGGGCGCCGGCGTCGTGGTCGAGGTCGG
>JAGREZ010000592.1:270-2340 GCA_020446285.1 Geminicoccaceae bacterium | reverse complement strand
CCCTGTCTCGGCACCCGCGAATTTGACGCTTGTTTCGAGCTTCTGCCCCCCGACCGGCCATTACCTCCCGCCATCGCCGAGGACCGCGATCTCGGCTTCATGCTCTGGGACATCGACCACGCGGCAGCCGGCAAGCCATCACTGTTCTTCCGCGCGAAGCTGGAACAGGGTGTGGTGCGGGTACCGCCGCCCGGTTCACCGGAGATCCTTCGATGAGCGTGCTCGCCTCGCTGGTCCGCGCCTACGAGCGCATGCCCGACGCCCCTCCGTTCGGCTATTCGTCCGAGCGGATCGGAGTCGTCATCAGCCTCAACGAGGATGGCAGCGTCGCGCATGTCATCGACTGGCGGGAAACAGAAGGCAAGAAGCGCGTAGGCCGTATGATGGAGGTGCCGCAACCGGTCAAACGCACGGCCGGGATTGCCGCGAATTTCCTTTGGGACAAGACCTCCTACGCCCTTGGTCTTACGGCCGGTTCGGGCAAGCGCCTTGCTGCCGAGCATGCGGCCTTCGTCGCGCTGCATGACGAAGTGCTGGCCAACTCCGGGGATACGGGCTTGTCGGCGTTGCTCGCTTTCCTGCACAAGGATCATTCGCATGTGACCGCCTGTCCGGGCTGGAACGACGAGCTCATGGATCTCAACGTGGCTTTCTGCCTCGAGACTGAACGCAGGCAGAACATCCTCTTGCATGATCGCATGGCGGCGCGCGAGATTTGGCAGCATGTGGGTGAACAGGAGACGGGCGAGTCAGTCGCCTGCCTTGTGACCGGCCGATCCGCATTTCCGTCACGCCTGCATCCTTCCATCAAGGGAGTCTGGGGTGCGCAATCCTCGGGTGCGGCAATCGTCTCCTTCAACCTCGACGCCTTCACCTCATACGGGCACGAGCAGGGTGCAAACGCGCCCGTTTCGCCCCATGCCGCCTTTGCCTACACGACCGCGCTCAACCGGTTTCTCGCCACCGGCAGCGGTCATCGCCTGCAGATCGGCGATACCTCCATCGTGTTCTGGGCCGATGCCGAAGACGCCGAGATTGCCAGTCTGGCTGAAGCCATGGCCTCCGGAATGCTTGAGCCAGGCGAAGAGGCCGGGTTCGTCGCGGATGAGCGGGACAAGGTCACGGCAAGCTCAACGCAGACCGTGGGCAATCAACTCGAACGACTACGCAAGGGCGTCCCGCTTGCCGAAATCGAGCCTCGGCTGACCACGGGCGTTCGCTTTTTCGTACTCGGCCTCGCCCCCAACGCCGCCCGACTGTCGGTGCGCTTCTACTTCGAGGACACGTTCGGCGCGTTCGCGGAGAACTATCGTCGTTTCTGTGCCGACATGCGCATCGAGCCGCCGCCCCGGGGCGAAATCGTGCCCTTGTGGCGTTATGTCCTCGAAACCGCGAGCATGGGCAAGAAGGACAATGTCCTGCGCAATCTCGCCGGCGAATGGCTGCGCGCGGCCCTTGCCGGGATAGACTACCCCAACTCCATGCTCGGCGCCATTCTTCTTCGGATCCGCGCCGACAAAGAGGTCAATGCCCTGCGCGCGGCCATTCTCAAGGCCGTTCTCGTCCGCAACCGTCAGATGGAGGTGCCCGTGGCGCTCGATCCCGACCAACGCAACAAAGGCTATGTGCTCGGGCGGCTTTTTGCCGTCTACGAAGAGATCCAGCGCGAGGCTCTCGGCCGTAACGTCAACGCCACCATCAAGGACAAGTTCTACGGCTCGGCATCGGCCACACCGCGCAAGGTGTTCGCCATGCTGGAAGCGGGCTCGGCCAACCATCTGGCCAAGATCGGCAAGATGAACATGGGCCGCCGGGTCAATCTGGAGAAAAAGGTCGGTGCGATCATGGACCTGATGGAGGCCGCCGACGATCCGTTCCCCGCGTCGTTCTCGGCCGAGCAGCAGGCGCTGTTCGGCCTCGGCTACTATCACGAAAATAGTGCCCGTTTCTCGAAACATTCATCGCCCGCGAACTCATCTGATTCCATCGAAGAAGGAGCTGACCGATGACCGCTCTTACCAACCGCTACGACCTCGTGCTCATCTTCGATGTCAAGAACGGCAACCCCAA
>JAGREZ010000592.1:0-122 GCA_020446285.1 Geminicoccaceae bacterium | reverse complement strand
ACGACAAGCACCGCCAGGCCTATCGCGCCTTGCGCCCCGAAGACCCGAAGGTGGACAAGGATGCCAAGCTTAACCCCAAGAGCGACGAAGAGGCGGCCAGGTTACGTCAGTTCATGTGCGAC
>JAGREZ010000591.1 GCA_020446285.1 Geminicoccaceae bacterium | reverse complement strand
TGAGCCGGGTATCGTCGAAGGAGAGGTTCGCCCATGGCCGATGCGAGCGGGAAACGCAGGATCCGCCTCAATCTGGCGCTTCAGGGCGGCGGGTCGCATGGCGCCTTCACATGGGGCGTGCTCGACCGGCTCCTTGCTGTCGAGAATCTCGAGATCACCGGCATTTCGGGAACCAGTGCAGGTGCCGTCAATGGCACGGTCATGGCCTGGGGCCTTGCCCGCTCGGGACCGCAGGCCGCCCGCGAGGATCTCGCCCGCTTCTGGAACAGGACCTCCGACGTCGCCGCCTGGAGCCCCCTGCGCCCGTCATTCCTGGATCGCCTGACGAGCCGCGGCAACATGGATCTGTCGCCGGCCTGGCACTGGTTCGATTCGCTGAGCCGGCTGCTCTCGCCCTATCAGTTCAATCCCGCCGGATTGAATCCTCTGGCACCGCTGCTCAGGGAAGTGGTCGATTTCGAAGGTTTGCGCGAGAAAGGGAAAATACCCCTCTTCCTCGCCGCGACCAATGTCCGCAATGGCAGGATCCGGGTGTTCGAACGCCCGGAAATCCGGCTCGAATCCGTCCTCGCATCAACCTGTCTGCCGCGCCTGTTCCGCGCGGTCCAGATTTACGGCGAATATTACTGGGACGGCGGATTCATGGGAAATCCGCCGATCTATCCGCTGATTTACGGAACGGATTGCGAGGATGTGCTCATCATCCAGATCAACCCGATCAACATCCCGCAGGTTCCGACGACACCGGCGGAAATCGAGGATCGGGAAAACGAGCTCGCCTTCAATTCGAGCCTGATGCGCGAGATGCGGGCGATCGACTTCGTCACCCGCCTTCTCGACAGCCAGAAAATCGACCGCGAACGTTACAAGCGCCTCAATATCCACATGATCGGCGCCGAAGAGGAAATGGCGCCCCTGTCCTATTCCAGCAAACTCAACGCCGACCGCGAGTTCCTGTACTGGCTGTTCGAACTCGGGCGCAACAGGGCCGAAACGTGGATCGAAACGCATCTGGACAAGGTCGGCGAGACAAGCTCGATCGACATTGCCGACATGTTTCTTTGACGCGGCGCAGCATCAACGGCGTGTCGGAACCGCAACGCCGCATGGGCGGGCGGTCCCGACGCGGTTCATGCCCAGATCAGCCGGCGGCGGGGAGACCCATGCCGGAATTGATCTCGGACTTTTTCGTCCGGGAACTGCAGAACAGGCTGCGGAAGAAGCCCATGATCATGCGGGCGCGCATCGCGCGGGCCTCGGCCATGATCCGGTTGATCTCCTCGGGGCTCGGCATCTCGACGGCAAGAAGGTCGGTATCCGTGCGGGTGTTCATCGTCAGTGCTCCTCGGGTGCAGGTCGTCTTGACGGCTTCGACCATAACCTTGCTGCACTGCAAAAATATACCCAACCTTTCGCATGCCAGTCATGCGTTCATGGCGGGCAGGCCCGTGCACGGGGCGCCGGTGCGATACCCGGATCCCCCGACAGCACAACGGATGTGCAGGAGAATGGCATGAATATCGGCATACTCGGAGCGGGCAGCTGGGGAACGGCACTGGCGATGGCAGCCCATCGCGCCGGTCACCGGACCCTGCTCTGGGGACGCGATGCGGCAAGCCTGCGCGACATCGACGAGGAGCGGGAAAACCGGCGCTACCTGCCGGGCATCAGCATCGACCGCCAGATCCGGATCGAACCCCGCCAGATCCAGCTTTGCACGATGGACATGCTCCTTGCCGCCGTTCCGGCCCAGGCCATGCGCGACGCCCTTGCCCCGCTCGAAGGCTTCGGGGGAGCTCTTCTCATCTGCGCCAAGGGGATCGAACGCGGCACGGGCGCGCGGCTCAGCGAGGTTGCTCGCGAAATGCTCGCGAACGCATCCATCGGCGTTCTCTCCGGCCCCTCCTTCGCCGGCGAGGTTGCCCTCGGCAAACCCACCGCGCTTACCCTCGGCATGAGCGATGCCGGCGACGCGCGAGACGCCGCACATGCCCTTTCCTCCGGCGCCCTTCGCATCTATCCCTCGGACGATCCCGTGGGAATCGAGATCGGCGGCGCGATGAAGAACGTCATCGCCATTGCCGCCGGTGCGGTCATGGGCAGGGATCTCGGCGAGAATGCCCGTGCGGCTGTCATCACCCGCGGCCTCGCCGAAATCTCGCGCCTCGCCATCCGCCTCGGCGGACGTCCCGAAACGCTGTCGGGCCTCTCCGGCCTCGGCGATCTCATGCTCACGGCGACGAGCCTCACATCCCGGAACACGGCCTTCGGACATGCGCTTGGACGCGGCGCGGACCCGACGACACTGCGCGAGGGCGGCGGCAAGCTGAGCGAAGGTGCCTGGACGGCATCCGCCGCTTTGTCGCTCGCGGGGCGGCACGGGATCGAACTGCCGATCACCCAGGCCGTGGCCGATGTCCTCGAGGGCCGGGCCGATCTCGACGAGGCCATAGCCTTCCTGATCAATCGCCCTCTACGCGAGCGCGAATGAGCGCACACCGCCGGAACGCCCCCGGTGAGCCTCGCCGAAGCGAGGCGGATCAGCGGGATTTGCGGGCGAGATCACGGGCCTGGCCGATCCAGTTCTCGCGATGGATCCGCCCCTTGAAATCCAGCTCGTTGTCGACCCGTTCGATATCGTCCCTGGTGAACGCGGCGACCTGATCGAACCGGGTGATGCCGAGACTATGAAGCTTTCTTTCAAGTTTTGGCCCTATTCCCTTGATTTTCTTGAGATCGTCCGGAGAACCGACAGGACGCCGGAACATCGTCGTCTCGCCGGACGCATCCCCGGACACATCCATGGCGGATGCGGTGCCGACAGGAGAGGCGATCTCCGCACCTTCAGTCGAACCGGCTGCCATCACCTGCCCGCCGGACAGTCCGGTGCGCTCCGCCTCCAGCCGGCGCCGGGCGGCGGACCCCGCCGGAAGCTGGGCGATCTTCGCATCGAGAGTGCGGATCCGGCGGCGTTCCCCGCGTTCCGCCTCGGAAAGCAGCGGAGCAACGGCGGATGCGGGCGTGTGGTGCACGAAGCCGGACTGGCTCTCATGCAGCGCCATGGAGGGAGACGGCATGTCGGCAAACGCCTGCGGGGATGGCCGCGCCAGCTCGCCCCCGGATGCCCGGATCAGCTCCTGTCGTTCATCCGCCAGCATCTGTCGCGCCGTGGATCCGGCCGGAAGCTGGGCGATCTTCTGTTCGAGCTTGCGCAGCCGGCGACGATCGGCAGCCGCATCCCCGGCCGTCCCCGTCTCCCCCTCCGTGGATCGGGAATCGCCGCCTTCGGCATCGCCATGGCCGGTAAAGAACGCCCCGCCGGATCCGCTGCGGGTCCAGCCGCCGCCAGCATTGTCATCACCGGCGGTCGCTTGCGCCATGTCCGATGAACCGGGCGAATCCGGCTGCATTTCCATCCGCGCAGTCGCCAGCGACGCCATCGAGCCGACGCCGCCCGATGCCGCAGGCATGATCCCGCCCGCACCGCCGGCATTCGCTCCGGTGCCGGGAGCGGCCTTCTTGCGTGCATGTTCGAATTCCAACGCATCCTCGTGCAGCGCATGGGACGGCGAAGCGGCACTCATGAAGCTTTCGGGCATTGTCGTCCTGCTTGCGGACGCATCCGCGTCGAAGGTGGATCCGTCCCTTTCGGATCCGGCCCTATCGGATCCGGCTATTGTCGCCGCCTGTTCGAGCCTTCGGAACTCGCTTCGCAGGTCTTCCATGCGGGCACGCTCATGGGCGAGCGCATTGCGTGCGCGGTCGAGCTCGCGATCGGCCCCGGTCTTCGCAGCCTGCGCCTCGCTTGCGCGCTCCTCGGCAGCATGCAGCCGGGTCTCGGCATCGACGCGCGCACCTTCCGCCGCCTCGATGCGAATCGTGCAGCCCTGATGCTCGTCCTGCAGCGCGAGGATCCGCTCCTTGATCTCGAGATTGTCCTCGTTGGCGCTCTGCAGTTCCCGGTAGGCGGCATCCAGCCGGCCCTGCCAGTGTCGCTCGGTTTCCTCCATCATCTCGCCCTGGGCACGGGCGACGAAGAACCAGCCGAACAGGAAACCGACAATGGCGCCGAGGACGAGGAAGAGCAGATAGTAGAGGTCCATGTTTGCGATCTCCCTGTGTGCAGCGCTTCCGAGGTCCGATAAGGAGGCGCCGGCAGTGGAAAACAAGCGTATGACGCGATCAGCGCCCGCCTATTTCAATTCATACCCTGATTTGCGATACCCGCAACCGGACATCGGAGCAATCACGCAGACACCGCTCAGCGCCGCAGCCTGAGCCTTCGGCGAATGAGTGCGATGTGCTGGCGGAGATTGTAGATCATGTCCGTGCGCGTGAGGGGAACCTGCATCTCGCTCACCTGTTCCTCCACACTGTCCAGCCGCGCATGCAGGGCCCTGAGCTCGTCGCGCGACGGATCCAGTTCCGAACGGGCCTCGATGTCGCGAAGATCGTTGTACCAGCGATAGACCCGCGAGCGAACCCGCCAGTCGAGCGCCGGCGGCAGGATCCGGGCGAGCGGCAGCAGCAGGGTGACGAGCGGTATCAGCATGACCGACATGCGGTCGACGAGCGTGGCCGCCCAGAACGGAAGATAACGCTGGAGGAAGGGCGGTCCGCGGTCATAGAACTTGCGCGCCTGTTCGTCGAGCTCGAACGCCGTGCCCGACGGTGTCGGATAGTCACCGGGCGCCTCCAGCAGGCCACCACCGCCATGGACCCTGCGGGCGATCTGCATGAGAAGATCGACCAGTGCCGGATGAACGTCGGCGCGGATGACCAGTTCCGCCGTCACGGCCAGAAGCGTGACCGACCGGTCCGGCAGATTCGCCGCGAGATCCACCGCCCCCTCATGCAACACCACTTCCTTCATGAAACGATAG
>JAGREZ010000590.1 GCA_020446285.1 Geminicoccaceae bacterium | reverse complement strand
CGGCGTCGCCGCCATCCGCGCAGGCGCGCGCGAGATGGTCGCCGGCGAGCCGGATGCCCATGCGCGCATAGCCGTCGATCAGCGGATGCGCGTTGATGTTGGTGAACGCCTCGACGCAATGAGCGAGCGCGTCGATGCCCGTCGCCGCCGTCACCGCTGTCGGCACGCTCATCGTCAGTGCCGGATCGAGCACGGCCAGATCGGCCAGCATCAGCGGGCTTTCGACCGCCATCTTCGCATGCGTCTCGCTGGAGGTCACGAGCGCGCGGATGCCCCCTTCCGAGCCCGTTCCCGCGGTGGTGGCGATCTGCGCCAGACGAGAGCATTTGCGCGTCACGCGGTTCGGCCCGACGACATCGGCGAGCTTCTGGTCGCTGTCCCAGAGCACGGCCACGAGCTTGGCGACATCCATCACCGAACCGCCGCCGAGCCCGACGATCAGTTCCGGGCGATGCGCGCGCGCGGCGTCGATGGCGGCGTCGAGATCGCTGTCCGCGGGTTCCGGCGCCACACCGTCGAAGATCGCGACCTGTCCCTTCAGCCGGAGGCTCGCGACCATCGGCCGGGTCACGGGCTGGGCGATGACCAGCACCCGTGCGGCGTCATCGGCCCATTCGCCGACACGCGCGGCCGCACCGGTTCCGATCTCGATCCGTCTGGGCAGATGCAGGGTGATGGCGCGCGAGATGTTCATGCTCATGTCTTTGCGGGGCGTCCCGTTTTCAGGCTTGGGGTTCAGGTTTCGAGGCGGCGCATCCGCTCCTCGACATCGCGGCGCTCGGCCTCGCCGAGTTCCACGAGCGGCGGCATGACGTTCAGCCAGCCCCGGTGGTTTCTCGCCGTCGCCAGCATCGTCTTGATCGTCGGCAACTGCGCATGGCTGTTGGAAAGCGTGCGCCAGGCATCGATGCGCTCCTGTGCCGCCTCGACCTCCCCGGCCCGGTCCGGATTTTGCCAGCCGTCCCAGACGATGCGCAGCGCGTCGGCACGCAGGTTCGATGTCGCGGTGATGCAGCCGGCACCACCCATGCGCAGCAGCGGCAACATCAGCGGATCGGCGCCGGCAAGTACACCGAGCGCCGGGAACCGCTCGCACATGGCGCGCATGTTCTCCAGATCGCCCGAACTGTCCTTGATGCCGCAGACGATCCCCGGAAACGCGCCGAGCAATCGCTCGATGAGGGTATGGGTGAGTGGAACCTGCGTCATCTGCGGTATGTGGTAGAGGACCACGCGCAGGCGGTCGTCGCCGACACCCTCGATCACGTCCGCATAGAAACGGAACAGCCCCTCGTCGCTCACGCCCTTGTAGTAGTAGGGCGGCAGCAGCACGACGCCTTTCGCCCCCGCTCCTACCGCATGGCGCGTCAGTTCAACGGTTTCGGCGATCACCGGGGTCGAGGTGCCGGGCAGCAGGGTATCGGCGGCGATACCGCCTTCGATGGCGGCATCGACGAGCGCCATGCGATCGCGGGAGCTGAAACTGTTCGCTTCGCCGGTGGTGCCCAGCAATGCGATCCCGTGACAGCCTTCCTCCAGCAGCGCCCGGCAATGGGTGACGAAGAGTGGCAGGTCGGGGCGCCGGTCGGCCGTCACCGGCGTCGCGGCGGCGCAGTGCACGCCGGAGATCGCGTGGTTCATGCCCTGCCTCCGGCAGCCAGCCGGCGCGCATAGGCGATCGCCTCGTGCAGGTTCAGGTGACTGGCGATGCCCTTGCCGGCGATGTCGAAGGCGGTGCCGTGATCGACCGAGGTACGGTCGATGGGAAGCCCGAGCGAAACGTTCACCGCCGTGTCGAAGGCGACCAGCTTGACGGGAATGTGGCCCTGATCGTGATACTGGGCGACGACCAGATCGAATTCACCCGCATGGGCCCGGTGAAAGAGGGTGTCGGCGGGAACCGGGCCGTGCACGTCGATGCCGTCCGCCCTTGCGGCCTTCACCGCCGGTGCGATCCTTGTGTCATCCTCCGTGCCGAACAGCCCGCCTTCGCCGCAATGCGGATTGATTCCGGCCACCGCTATTCGCGGGGCGGCATGACCCAGACGCCGGAGATGGTCATTGCCGACACGGATCGTGGCGAGAACCGATTCGGTCGTGGCGCGTTCGATGGCATCGTGCAGGCTGACATGGGTCGAATTGTGGATCACCTTGAGCCGTTCCGACGCAAGGATCATCCATGCCTTCGGTGTGCCGGTCAGTGCCGCCAGCATGCCGGTATGACCGTCATAGTGGTGGCCGGCGGCATTGAGCGCGGCCTTGTTCAGGGGGGCCGTCACGATACAGCCGATCTCGCCGTCGCTCGCGGCACGGACGGCGCCCTCGACGAAGCGGAAGGCGGCATCGCCGGCGCGCGGGTCGGCCTTGCCGAACGGCAGGGGCGCGCCCTCGACGGGAATGTCGCTGATCGCGATCCCCGCGAGATCCAGGGTCGAACCGATGGCCCTGCCCGCCGCCTCGAGGGTCGCGAGGCAGCCGAAGACGCGGGTCGCCGCCCGATCCTCCGCATTCATGTCCGCCAGTGCCTTGAGGATGATCTCCGGGCCGACGCCCGCCGGATCACCCATGGTTATGCCAATCATCTCGCTTCCAGCCATTCCGGTGAGAGCCGCACATGCCTGATGGCGCGGCGATGGAAGGTATAGGCCAGATCCAGCGTCCCGTCCTCCTGCTGGACCAGCGAGGGATAGGACATCTCGTGATTGGCGCCATCGACCGAATTGTTGGTCAGGCAGGTGCCGGGACCGTCCTCGACGGTGATCCGCGTGCCGAAGCTGCGTCCCTCGTCATCCGACAGACAGAGCGCCATCGGCGCGCGTGGCACTCCCCAGACCGGATTGCAGCCACCCGAGGCGTTGGGACGGTCGTCACCGTCGCCGAGTTCGTCATAAAGCGAGGCGCGCCGGGCATCGGGATACATGGCGGCGTTGACCGGGTTGCAGGCCATCGCGATACGCCCGTCCCGCAGGCGGATCGCCGACAGGGAGGAATTGTTGCTGGGGACATCGACGGGTTCGGGAGCGGTCCAGCTCTCTCCGCCGTCGCTGCTTTCGGACCGGTGGACGAAATCCGCCTGCCTGCGCCTGTAGAAGGCCGCAAGGCGTTCGCCGCCGAGTGCCACGATCGTCATATGTACCGAGCCGGTCGAGGCGGGCACGTCGATCTCGCGCCAGCTTTCGCCGGCGTCCGTGCTGATCGCGACGGCCGCCGTGTCATGACTGCCCGTCCAGCGCTCGCCCGGCCGCGACAGGCAGCGAAACAGGGGCAGCATCCATGCGCCGTCGCTGCGGATGACGATTGGCCCGCGTATGAAGGTGCCGGCGGGCAGGCCGAGATCGCGCGGGGCCTCGCCGATCCGTCGCATCCGCACGACGCAGCCATCCTGGTTGCCGCCCGACTGGGCGGTGTGGAACAGCAGAAGCCGTCCGTCCGGCGCGTGGAATTGCACGGGATTCTGTTCCGACCGCTCGGGATCGTCCGTCAGCCGTTCCGCCGGCGACCAGACATTCCCTTCGAGCGACGAGCGCCATATCGAGATGTCCGCCTTGCCTTCGAGGGAGCC
>JAGREZ010000100.1 GCA_020446285.1 Geminicoccaceae bacterium | reverse complement strand
CCTGTCGTGCCTTGCCGGATTCGATGGCGCGGATCTTTTCGATGACCGTGCGGATGGTGCGTTCGCAATCCTCGTTGGGGATCTGGCAGGTTCCGGCGGCGTGGTGGCCGCCGCCGCCATAGTCGAGGCAGAGGCTGCCGATGTCGGTCTTCGCCGAGCGATCGAGGATCGATTTGCCCAATGCCAGCACCGTGTTCTGCTTTTCGCGGCCCCAGAGCACATGACAGGAGATCGTGCATTCGGGGAACAGGGCGTAGATCATGAAGCGGTTGCCGGGCCAGATCGTTTCCTCGTCGCGCAGGTCGAGGACGGCGAGTGGGCCGTGCATGGTCGTGCAGCGGCGGATCTGTTCCTTGAACGCCTGCTGGTGCTCCATGAAGAGATCGACGCGTTCGCTGACATCGGGCAGTGCGAGAATGTCCGCAATGTCCTGGTGCTTTCGGCAATATTCGATCAGATCCATCATGAGCTGATAATTGGAAACACGAAAATTGCGGAACCGGCCCAGTCCGGTGCGTGCGTCCATGAGAAAGCTCAGGAGATCCCAGCCCTGCGGGTCGAGAATGTCCGCGCGTGCGAAGGCGGCGGAATCGGCCTTGTCGACGGCCGCCATCATCGCTTCGGTGATGTTGGGAAACTTTGCGGCGCCGCCATAGTGATCGTACACCACCCGTGCCGCCGACGGCGCGTCGGCGTCGATGATGTGGTTGTCGGGCTTGCCCTGCACCCGTTCGGTTTCGCTGGCGTGATGGTCGAACGCCAGATGCACGCCCGCGACCCAGGGCAGGTTGGTGGTGATGTCGGTCGGCCCGACCGCGATCCTGCCGTCCTGCATGTCCTTGGGGTGGACGAAATCGATGCGGTCGACGATACCCAGTTCGCGCAGGAGGACGGCACAGACGAGACCGTCCATGTCGCTGCGTGTGATCAGCCTGTATCGGTCTCCAGGAGAATGCGCTTGATCGGTCATCGGCCGGAATCCATCATTCGAAAGCAACAGAAGGCACGGGTCGGTCGGCTGCAAGAGTGCCGCCAAAAGATTAAGGAAAGGTGATCGATGGACCGGTCGGAGTTTCTCGAAGTCGATCCGGAGGCGATCGAGGCCGGACGGCTTCTTTTCGCGAGGCCGCCCGCCTTCATGCTCGGTGTCGCCCGTATCGACCAGCTGCCATCCGCCGATCTTCCCGAGGTCGCCATCGCTGGCCGCTCCAATGTCGGCAAGTCCAGCATCATCAACGCGCTGACCCGGCACAGGGAACTCGCCCGCACGTCGAACACGCCGGGGCGCACGCAGCAGCTCAATTTCTTCGATATCGACGGCCGGCTGCGCCTGATCGACCTTCCGGGATATGGCTACGCAAAGGCGCCGAAGGAGCAGGTCGACGCATGGCACGACCTCATTTTCGACTATCTGCGCGGCCGGCCGAACCTGCATCTCGTGGTCATGCTGATCGACAGCCGCCATGGTATCAAGGATCGCGACCGCGAGGTGATGGGCACACTGAAGAAGGCCGCCGTGCCGTTTCTTCTCGTGCTCACCAAATGCGACCTTGTCCGCGAGCGCGAGCTGGCGCAGGGAAGGGCGGCGATGGAGACGGAGTTGCGGAAAACCGTGGGCGCGCTTCCTGCGGTACTTGCCACGAGTTCGCGCAAGCTTGCCGGCATCGACGCATTGCGCGCGGTGCTTGCCGGTTACGCGCTCGCGGAGCGGCCGGAAGCATGAGAACCGGGCATGACCGGCTCGACAATGAGATCCCGGAGACCGGATTGCGGCAGGAGTGGGGGATGAAAGGGCGCCGATGACAAGCCAACCGAATGACGTACACGCGATCGCCTCGACGCTGATCGAGGCCCTGCCGCACATGCGCCGGCACAGCGGTGCCACCTTCGTGGTCAAGTATGGTGGCCACGCCATGGGCCACGAGCATCTTGCAAGGGACTTCGCCCGCGATGTCGTGCTGCTCAAGCAGGTCGGCATCAATCCCGTGATCGTCCATGGCGGTGGTCCGCAGATCAAGGCGATGCTGGGGCGGCTGAACATCGAGAGCGAGTTCGTCGACGGGCTCAGGGTCACGGATGCCGCCTCGATGGAGGTGGTGGAGATGGTACTCGCCGGCAAGATCAACAAGGAGATCGTCGGCGCGATCCAGGCCGAGGGCGGCAAGGCCGTCGGCATATGTGGCAAGGACGCGCGCCTTCTGACCGCGAGAAAGATGACCCGGGGCGGGCGCGATATCGGTTTCGTCGGCGAGGTCGTCGAGGTCGACCGTTCGGTGGTCGACCTGTTCACCCGCACCGAGATCATTCCGGTGATCGCTCCGGTCGGCGCCGATCTCGACGGCCAGTCCTACAATATCAACGCCGATACAGCTGCCGGAGCGATCGCCGGAGCGTTGCAGGCCCGTCGCCTGCTGATGCTCACCGACGTCAAGGGTGTGCTCGACGGATCCGGTGCATTGCTGCCCTATCTCGGCCTTGACGATGCGCGCGCGCTGATCGCCGACGGAACGATTTCGGGGGGCATGATTCCCAAGGTCGAGACCTGTCTCGATGCGGTCGAGAAGGGCGCGCGTGCGGCCACGATCCTCGACGGGCGCGTGCCGCATGCGGTGATCCTCGAGCTGTTCACCGAACATGGCATCGGCACGCAGATTCGCGCCGTGCCGCCGGCGGGCTGATCCGGTGAAACCACACCCCTGGTTCAATCCGCCCGTCCGTCGCCATCTCACGACCGCCTTCTGTGTCATCTGGCTTCTCGTCGAATTCGCCAGTGCCGGAACTGCCAGTCTCTGGGTGCTGATCGCTGCCGCTGCCGTTGCCTGGTGTGTATGGGATTTCTATCTGGCCGGGCATTATCCGGTCATCGAACCCACGGACGGGAAACCTTGAGCGGAGCGGGCAGGCTCGACGGCCGCCTGCTCTATCGCGACGGGCTGATGCTCGTGATCGACAAGCCGGCGGGGCTCGCCGTTCACAAGGGACCCAAGGGCGGCGAGACGCTCGAGGATCATCTCCACGAACTGCGTTTCGGCTTGCCCGGCGACCCCCATCTGGCACACCGGCTGGACCGCGACACGAGCGGTTGTCTCGTGCTCGGACGGCACAGGAAGGCACTGCGCCGGCTGGGAAAGCTGTTCGAGCATGGGCAGGTGAGAAAAACCTATATCGCCATCGTCGAGGGCCGGCCCGACCCGCCGGCAGGCCTGATCGATCAGCCGCTGCTCAAGCGCTCGACGCAAAAACGCGGCTGGTGGATGTGTGTTGATCCCGAAGGCAAGTCGGCGCGGACCCGTTACAGGACGCTGGATAGTCGCGAAGGTCGCTCGCTGGTCCTTCTCGAACCGCTCACCGGCCGCACCCATCAGTTGCGCGTCCACATGGATCATATCGGCTGCACCATGGTCGGTGACCCCTATTATGGCGAGCGCAACGCTGGCGAGCCGCATCTGCTGCTGCATGCGCTCTCGATCATCGTCCCGCTCCACGACGGGAAGCCGCCCGTGGAGGCGACTGCGCCGATACCGGCCCACTGGCCGACATCATGGTGCGAGGCTCTGGCCGCGGCTTCGGATACCCGCCGGCCAAGACCGGTGACGTGAGGCTCCCGAAGCGGAGGCCCGCAAAAAACTCCTTGGACCGGAGGCGGGTTCTCGTTCATTCTGGAACATGACTGCAGTCGTGCACATCATTCCGGGAGGCGTGTTTCGTGTTCAGGCATATCCTCGTTCCCATCGATCCCAACGATGAAGCCATCTGGCGGGCGGCGCTGGAGGGGGCGGGGCGGATGTGCATGGCATTCGGGGCGAAGCTCTCGCTGGTCGCGGTGGTGCCCGATGTCTCGACGCCGCTGCTGGCCCAGTATTTTCCGGCGGACCATGAGGACAAGCTCCGGCAGCGGGCGCTGCAGACGATGAAGGAAAAGGCGTTGCCGCTGTTGCCGGCGACGATCAAACCGTCGCTCGTGGTGATCGATGGAACGATCTGGCGGCAGATTCTGGAAACCGGCAGGAAGCTCGGCTGCGACCTGATCATGCTCGGTTCGCACCAGCCCGAATTCGCCGATTTCCTGTTGGGCTCGAACGCCGAGAAGATCGTCAGCCACGCCCATTGCTCGGTGATGGTGATACGATCCGAAGGCGAGACCGCCAGAGGCTGAGCCTTGCGGACGCCGAAGGGGGAGGAGAAACGGCATGTCAGTGGCGATCCGGCGGATGACGGCGCGGGCTCTGGAGATTCTCGATAGTGCGGATGCGGGCGCGCGGGCGCGGCTGATGCTTCCGCTTGCGGGCGAGACCGTTCGTGACTGGCACTATGTTCCCCGCGAGAGGCCGGGTCTGGCACTCGGGGAGATGAGCGGGGATCTGCGCGACCGGACCTGGCGGCTGGTGGAAACGGGACTGTCCGCCGAGGGCCGGCGCAAGGCGCATGACATTACCCGGCTGGAGAAGATCCTGGGCGAGATCGAGGATCGCCGGGACTATCGCGATCCGCTGAATTATTCGCTGGCGTTCTTTGGCCAGCCTTCACAAAGCGGGCTCTGGGGCTGGCGGTTCGAGGGGCACCACCTGTCGCTCACCTTCATTGTCGACCCGAAACGGGGCCTCGTCACCACACCGATGTTCTTCGGTGCGAACCGGCAACGGGTTCCCGACGATCACGAACATGGTGGCTGGCGGGTATTGCCGGTGGAAGAGGACCGGGGCTTCGAACTGGTGAACGGGTTCGCCGACAAGGAGCGCAGCCGGGCCATCATCGCCGACCGGTCACCAGGCGACATCATCACCGGTCCGGGTCGCGAACGTGAACTCATGACGCCTGCGGGCGTTGGCTGGGCCGATGTCGCTGCGGAAAGCCGCAGGCGCATCGAGGGCTTGCTGGACCTCTATCTGGGCAATCTGGACCGGGACCAGGCAATTCTCGAAGAAAAACGGATCCGCGAAGCGGGACTGGAGGAAATCCGCTTCGCCTGGGCCGGTTCGCTGGAACCGGGCATCGGGCACTATTACCGATTGAGCGGCCCCACCTTCATCATCGAATACGAAAACAGCCAGAACAACGCCAACCACTGCCACTCCGTCTGGCACAATCCCCGCTCACAGCTACGCATCGACCCGCTGGCGGAGCATTTTCATCAGGCGCATTGAAGGGGACGGCTTCGCGTTCAGAGAGTCTGCGTGGAGCACACCCGGTTGGTCCGCCCCGCCGCATCCAGTTCTGTCTCCAGCGTCTCATCCAGCCGCCACCCCTGTGAATCGAATGGAAAGATTGAGGGGTGGTGAGGGGGCTTACTGTATCGGGATCGGTGGGTGGTCGGCTTCGGTTTCCCACCATTCATGAAGATCGACAGTCCGGCGCGCGCCGAGGCGCTCCAGTCCCCGGACCAGAGCCATGCCGGTTCGTGACGCCACGAATATGGGGTGCTGCATCTTGCCCAGAAAATGAAGCTCGTGCATGAGGGTGGAGGCCTGCGCCCTCAGCCCCGAGACGCTGGAGGCTGTCATCAATGGCACCACGTCCTCAATCGGTTCGACACGTTCCCATGTGGCAAGATAGCGCTCCCTCGCAGCCCGATAGCCGGTGCGGTCCTGTTCATTGATGATGGCGCGATGCAGCTCGGGGTTGGAAACCCAGAGGCGGCCACGCGCCCAGTCGGGGATGTCAATCTCGTCGACAGCTCTGAGGGCGGACTTCACCTCGTCCAGGGCTGCGTTCCAGGCGTCGCAGGCCGCGATAAGCCCGGCATCCGAAGCGGCGTGGCGTACCACCGCCGGGCCGAGGAGACCGAGTCCGAGAATGAACCTGTCCATCAATCGGGGCAACAGTTCGGGGTCAAAGTACACGGTGCGGATAGCAAGGGCTTGCGCCTGAACCATGAGTCCGGCCAGATCGGTCGCGACCTCCGCACAGATTCCTCTGGATGCCGCCCATTTCTGCTTCAGGGCCTCGTTTGCCTTTCTTTCGGCGTAGTCCTGACCATTCAGGCGGCACCATTCGTCGACGGCAGCCTTTGCCGCATCATCGCCCGGTGACAGACGCTCGGAAAGGTCCAAGGGAATGGCGGAATTGATTTGCAGCAACCGCTCGTCCCACCACTCGTACTCATCCATCGCTTGCACCAGTTCTCTTTCCAGCTGGGCAAGCGGGGAAGAAGAGGCCGGCGATGAGGTGCTGAGCCAAGCCGCAGCCGGCACGCCGGCACCAGCCATCGTCAGCGCCGCGCGGCGGGTCAGATATCCGCATCCGGCCCCCTGCCTGTCACAAGGGGAATCACTCGCGGACATCGTGCCGCTACTGTGTTTCGTCACCGTTGCCGGACGGCTGGTTTTCTTGCGGTCGCGCATTGGATGCAGGCCCTTTGCTGATGGAAGCAAATTCTACCAGATCAGCCGGTCCGGATCAAATATGGGCGACTGTAACAATTTGATTTACAATTGATTTTCGCGACTTTTCGGCATGAATTCTTTTATTGTCGCGGGGGCGCTGTAACCTCCAGATTCACATTTTTGAAATGCAACTCCAATATGATCTCGAGTTGCGATGAAACACCCATACAGGCAGCCTGATCTTGATGATCATGGGACGACACCGGTTGACGAGTCGCTGCCGTGGAATTGTCGGGCCGCCGTGCGAGCATGGGGCCGCCAATTGTTGTGAGACAGCATATGCAGTTGAGAGATTTTCCCCGTCTGGCCGAGTTCCTGGTCCGATGTATTGACGAGGAGTCTCTGGGGGGATTGAGGCTGCGCCGCAATCAGGCCGGGGCCAAGTTCATCGCCCCGTGGCGCGGTGAAGAGCCGCTATTCGGCCCTAACGCCGCCGAGGTCGTTGTCTCTTCCGAGGACAGTGCTGTCGATCAATTTCTCGAAAACACGTCCCGCCTTCATTACGGCTACCCTCTGCGCCTTCACGAGGACGGCTATATCTCTCCGTTGTTCTTTATCGAGGTGGATGTCCGTAGGCGGGATGACGGCGGAGAGACTGCCTATTCCCTCCATCCGGTTCTGAAAAGCCTGGGGATCAATCGCCTGCTGTTGGAAGAAACGGGTCTGTCTCGCGATGAGGTTGACCTGCTCTGCAGAGAGCTGACGGGAGATTTTGGCGCGTTTGATGCCCGGTTTGGGGCCGCTGCCACCGCGCTGGATATTCCAGATGGCCTGCTGACCGACAGCATGCTGGACCCCATGCCCCAACGAACCAACGGGCGGCAGTGGTCCAAGACCCCGATCCTTTTCGTGTGCAACGTTAGCGGCGCCAAGTACCGGCTGCGGTACGAGTTGAGCCGGTTCATTGACCAATCCAGGTTCATGCTGCCCAAAATCCCGGATACCGCCCTGGGGGCAGTTCTCGATCCGATGTTGAAATCTCTTCGGGAGCCCGAAGCCAGACCGCTCCGGTTTGAAGTTTCTGCGATGAACCGGCAGCAGTCTGATGCGGTTGACCGTGCCTTGTCGTCCCCGTTGACGGTGATTACGGGGCCGCCAGGCACCGGGAAGTCTCAAGTGGTGGTGAATATTCTGGCGAACTGCATTGCCGCAGGAGAGAGCGTGTTACTCGCCAGCAACAACAACAAGCCCCTCGATGAGGTCCGACGCCGTGTTGCCGACCTCATGGAAGGCATCGGCGATTTTACGTTCCGGCTTGGCAACCGGCAGGCCTTTCAGAAAACGCGAACGGACATGGCGGAGAAGTTGGGGCATCTTGTCTCGGCGGATGGGCAATCCCGGGTTCCCGACCTCTTGCGCCAGCTGGAAGCACTGTCTCTGGAACGCGACGGATTGCAGCGGGAACTGGATGCCAACCGCAGCGCCCAGGCCGACATCGAATGTGCATTGGCGAACGAGAGGCAAATCTCTTCCACCCTGCCGCCAATATGGGTCGAGCATCTTGATCAGGAAAAACCCGGCCCTATCGATACCACTGCGTTACGGCGCATTGTCGGCAAGCTGAGGCGCTGGACGGGTAAGGAACCCGCCGGTCTGCTCTTCGCCATCCTCAAACTGTTGATGGGTGCGAGACTGCTGGAGGGGATAGAGACCAGCCTCCGTGATCTGTATGGGAAGCTGCCCGCCGCAATCCAGAACCATGCGTTTCCCGAGGCGGGGCGTAGTTCGGCAGAGGGCCTGAGCCTTGCTGCCTTGTGGCTGGAACAGCACTGCAATTGGGTTCGTTCGCATGGCCTGCGTCAGGAAGCCGAAGCCCGCTTGGGGGCCTTGCGGACTGCGGAAGCCATATTTCCCGAACTGGACGATGTTGAGAATCGGAGGATGGCGGCGGGCAAAGCCCTGTTCCGCGCCGCCTGGTCGGACAGGCTTTCCAGCAAGGCAGGGAGCCTGAAGGATGCAGCGGACCGGTATTTCGACCATGTTGATCGATGGCTCAAGGGTGAACGGAAGAACAAGGCGTTCTTTGACGGGTATCGCCAAAGCGCCCAAACGGTCCTGGATGGTCTGCCCATATGGATTACCACGAACCTGTCGGTGGGGGCGGCGGTTCCCTTCGAGCCGGGCCTGTTTGATTGCGTCGTGATCGACGAAGCCAGCCAGTGCGATTTCGCATCGGTTCTGCCACTCCTTTTTCGGGCCAAACGGGCCGTGTTTGTGGGGGATCCAAAGCAGTTGCGGCACATCCCCGGAGTTACGCCGAATCAGGAAACCCATGTGGCGGACAAGTCGGATGCATCAGACCTCTTGGTGAATTTCTCCCCGATCACTCGGTCCGCCTATGACATCGCGGCAAGCAGCGCAGTGGAACGGGATGATGACGAATTTCTGCTTTCCCAGCACTACCGCTGTCATCCGGACATCATCGGGTTTTCCAACATGGCATTTTATGCCGACCGTCTCGTTGCGCGGACCGCCGCAGAAACTGTTTTCGATGGCCTCCACGCAGGCATGACGTGGCAACATGTCGATGGAATTCTCACCCGAACCGACAGGAGCGCGGCAAACGAAACGGAAGCACAGGCCGTTGTGAGCCTCGTCCAGTCCGTTCTGGACCAACTGGGCGATGGCGGCACCACGATTGGCGTGGTCACACCGTTCCGATTGCAGGCTGACTTGATCGTGAGAATGCTGTCGGCACGATCCTGGTGGTCGTCTCATCAGAAACGTGTGACTGTCGGAACCGCGCATGCGTTCCAGGGGAGCGAATGCGATGTGATGATATTTTCTCCGGTCGTCGCCAAGGGTATGAAGAAGAGCCTGGTTCGGTTCGCGGCACACTCCGACGAACTTCTCAATGTTGCCGTCACGCGAGCGCGGGCTGCATTGTATGTTGTTGGCGATGCAGGAAGCTGCTTGGCTGCGGGCGGGGCGCTGAAGGAACTCGCCGACTACGCTCGCCAGCTGGCCGACAGGAAAACAGGGAGACCAACACCGAGAAGCGAAGCCGAGACTGCCTTCGCCGGTATCCTGGACAAGCTGGGTTTCGAATACCGTGAAGAGGTTCCACTATATCGGCACAAGGATCAGGCGCCGTACCGATTGGATTTCGTCCATGTCTCGCCTTCGGGGAACAGGTATGACCTTGAAGTTGATGGTATCACACATTGCGAGAACGATCGGTTTCAGGAAGATGCAATCCGGGATAAGGTCGCTGAAGCTGCCGGTTACACCGTTATCCGAATTCCGGCGGCGGATGTGCTGAAAACCCCAGATGCCGTCGCCGAGCGCCTTCGACATCTCACATAGCAACGCATTCCTGACGGGTTGGACGATTGATCCGCTCCGGAGCGAGATAACGGCTGCATTCGTTGAAACGACCGTCGAAGATCAGGTTGTGGTCTTCGATTGATCGTTGCCATGCGCAAACATGGGGGCGCCGACGATGTCGAGTTCCGGGGGAAACTCGGCCTTGAGAATGCTGCCGCTGTCCGATTCCGTGATGACGACGAACGGTTCGCAGTCGGCGGCAAGATCGCGTGAATGGGGAGGGGTGGCTTCGTCGGCGTAGCTGTAGCCCATGACCGAGAGACCGAAGCCGCCGATCTTGATGCGGGTGTTCGGCAATTCGGCAACGCTTGCCAGTGAATCACGCCAGGCCCGAAAGTTCTCCGGATCCTCGCGTCTGAATGGGCCGACGCCCAGCGGGCCGCCGCAATGATCCACGATGATAGTCAGATCCGGCAGCGCCCGTGCCAGCTCCACCACTTCGGCCAGCTGTGTCCGATAGGCCCAGATATCGAGGCAGAGCCCGTGTTCGTTCAACAGGGTGCAGCCTTCACGGAATGCGTCACTGCGCAACAGCCCATCGGGTGCGGGCCGGGGGTTCGAGCGGACGACCGGATCGGGATGATAGGCGGTCGTATTGCGGATGCCGCGCACATGGCCGTCACCTGCAAGGATGAGGGCTTCCAGTACGGGCCGGACTCCGGTGCCCAGTTGCAGGTCGGCGAAAGCGACGATCCCCGCAGGGTACAGGGGCTGATCCCGGCACCAGTCGAGGATCGTTTCCACTTCACCCACCGGCTGCATGGCAGTCGGGCCGCCAGGGCGATAGCCGGTGCGGCACTGGACGCAGATGCTGGCACGCACGTCATGTCCCGCTTCGACGTCGCCACGAAACTCGGTGGCGCGGTAACGACCTTCGGGCCGGTCCCACAGATGGTGATGGGCATCGAGAATGGGTTGTCCGGGTGCGATCACGTCCTCGCAGGCCAGAGCTAGCCAGTCTTCGCGTACCGCATGATGGGGACCGGTCCCGGCCATGGCTCAGCCTTCCGCCTCGGGCGTCTTGCGGCTGTCGACGAAGCGGCGCTTGATGATGGGGCCGACGACGACCGCCACGGTGAGTGCGACGAGGACGAGGCTTGTTGTGTTGGCGAAGAGCACTGTCCAGTCGCCGCGGCCGATACGAAGCGCGAGGCGCAGGTTTTCCTCGGCGAAACCGCCCAGAATGAGCCCCAGCACGACTGGTGGCAGCGGATAGTTCAGCTTGTCCATGACATAGCCGATGGCCCCGAATCCGAGCATCAGATAGACGTCGAACATGCGTCCGTGGATCGAATAGACACCGATCAGCATCAGCACGATGATCACCGATCCGAGCAGCGGCCGCGGCAGGTTGAGGAGCCGGGCAAAGCTGTTGGTGGCGAGCGAGCCGCCCAGAAGGACGAGCAGGATGGCGCCGAAGAGGAACTGCCACATGAAGCCGAAGACGATGTCCGGATTGTCGCGAAAGAGCATCGGTCCGGGCTGCAATCCGTGGACGAGAAGCCCGCCGAGCATGACCGCGGCCACGGCCGTTCCGGGGATGCCGAGTGTCAGTGCAGGGATCAGCGCGGAAGCGGTGTCGGCATTGTTCGAGGTCTCGGCGGCGGCCACACCTTCAGGCTCGCCA
>JAGREZ010000099.1:1237-6270 GCA_020446285.1 Geminicoccaceae bacterium | reverse complement strand
CTTTCCGGCGGCCAGCAACAGCGGCTGTGTATCGCCCGTGCCATCGCGGTCAGTCCCGAGGTCATCCTGATGGACGAACCCTGCTCGGCACTCGATCCGATCGCCACCGCGCATATCGAGGAACTGATCGACGAGTTGCGCGAGAATTTCACCATCGCCATCGTGACCCACAACATGCAACAGGCGGCACGCGTGTCGCAGACCACGGCGTTCTTCCATCTGGGCAAGCTCATCGAACACGGTTCGACGGACGAGATCTTCACCACCCCCCGCGAACAGATGACCCAGGATTACATTACAGGGCGGTTTGGCTGATGACGGAAAAAGACGAGGAATTGCATTCAGGCAATGGCGGCAAGCCCGGCCGGCATCTGGTCCGGTCGTTCGATCAGGACCTCAACCAGCTCAATGCCCTCATCGTGCAGATGGGCGGGCTGGTCGAACACCAGGTGGCGAATGCCGCAAGGGCGCTGATCGACCGGGATGTGGTGATGGCCGAGGAGGTGCGCGAGCGCGACGCGGAGGCCGACAGGCTCGAGGAGGAGGTCGACCAGCTCGCGATCCGGCTTCTCGCGACCCGTCAGCCCATGGCCATTGATCTTCGCGTGGTCACCATGTCGCTCAAGCTCTCGAACGATCTCGAACGCATCGGGGACTATGCCAAGAGCATCGCCAAGCGGGCGATCAGGCTTGCCGGGAATGAGCCTCTCAAGCCGATGGTCATCATTCCCAGCATGGCGGAAATGGTGCAGGGCATGGTCAAGGATGTGCTCGACGCCTATGTTGACCGGGATTCCGACCGGGCCATGCGGGTCTGGCGCCGCGACAGCCAGGTGGACGATTTCTACGACAGCCTGTTCCGCGAACTCATCACCTTCATTCTCGAGGATCCGCGCAACACCACCACCTGTATCGACCTGATGTTCATCGCCAAGAATCTCGAACGGATCGGAGACCACACGACGAACATCGCCGAAAAGATTCACTACATGGTTCATGGAACGCAGATCAACTGGACGCGGACTGAAGAGACATGAACCCGCAGGTGATGATCGTCGAGGACGAATTGCCGTTGCAGAAACTGCTGGCCTACAATCTCAAGGCGGCTGGATATGACACGGTACAGGCTTTCGACGGCGACGAAGCGCTCATGCTCACCGAAGAGCGGGTGCCGGATCTCGTTCTTCTCGACTGGATGTTGCCGCAACTTTCCGGGCTCGAAGTCTGTCGCCGGCTTCGGCGGCGGCGCGAGACCGCTTCGGTTCCGATCATCATGCTGACCGCGCGGGGAGAAGAGGGGGATCGTCTGCGAGGTCTGGAGACGGGGGCTGATGATTATGTCACCAAGCCCTTTTCGCCGGCCGAAGTGATCGCCCGGGTGCGGGCGGTGCTCCGTCGCGCCCGCCCGACACTTTTCGATGACGTTCTCGTCTTTCACGATATCCGCCTCGATCCGATCGCCCATCGTGTCTTTCGCGGCGGGCGCGAGGTGCAGCTCTCGCCAACCGAATTCCGGCTCCTGCGTTATCTCATGGAGAATGTCGAACGGGTGTTCAGCCGCTCGCACCTTCTCGACCGCGTCTGGGGCGATGAACTGGACATAGAGGTACGCACGGTGGACGCTACCATCCGCCGCCTGCGCCGGGCGCTCAACAGCGGTGGCGAGGAGGATCTCGTCCGCACCGTGCGTTCCGAGGGCTACGCCCTCGATTCAAAGAGCGCCACGTTCGACTGACCCCGGATCATCCTGGCGGTTTCTTGCGGGAATGGGCTCCTTCCGCCGCCGGTCGTGGTTCTCAGCGGATGTTGAAATAGGGCATGCGCGCCGTACCGACGGATGCCTTGAGCCTGTTCCAGAAGAGAACGAATTCGCCGAACCGGCCGAGCTGATCGTCGAGCAGCATCTGCAATCGTTCGAGCGAACTCATCGGGCGCGGCCAGGGCACGATCCGGAGGTCCTTCGCATCCTCGAGCCCGAGTGCGAGCCGGGCTTCGTCGATGGCGTCGGGAAGGCCGCCGAGGCGATCGACAAGACCGATTTCCAGCGCCTCCTCGCCGGTCCAGACACGGCCCCGGGCGATCTCGTGGACAAAGTCCTCATCGAGATTGCGCCCCTCGGAAACGCCGGTGACGAACCGGTCGTAGATGTCATCGAGCATGGCATTCATGGCCTTGCTGCCCGCCGCGTCGAAGGGTTCGCCCATGGCGAACAGGTCCGAATTGGTTCCGCGGTCGATCCGCTCCCAGTTCACGCCGAGGGTTGCCGAAAGGCCGGCGATCACCGGTTTCGCGGCGATGACGCCGATGGAACCCGTGAGCGTGCCCGGCTGGGCGACGATCCGGCTAGCACCCATGGCGATCCAGTAACCGCCCGAGGCGGCGAGATTGCCCATCGACACGATGACGGGCTTGTCCTCGGCCAGTGCGTTGCGGATCTCGTGCGCGATCGTCTCCGAAGCGATGGCCGATCCGCCGCCCGTATCCAGCCTGAGAACGATGGCGGCCACATCCTCGTCGTCGACGGCATCGCGAATGCTCTCGGCGAGCGTGTCGCCGGCGATGTTCTCGGACAGGTCCTCATCGCCGCGCACGACCTCACCTTCCGTCTTCAGCAGGGCGATCTGGATACCTTCGGGATCGTTGTCATCCTCCTCGCTTTCGGTCTCCAGCATGTCCGCATATTCGGAAAGATCGAGAATCTCCGGCTCGTCGAACTTCTCCATGAACAGCTGAAAGGTCGGATGACGGTATTCGATACCGTCGATGAGTTCGGCCTCGAGCGCCTGATCGGCGGTGAACGGCCCCCGGTCGACGAGTGCCGGGATCGTCTCGAGCGGGATCAGCCGGTTCCTTGCGATGGTCCCGATCAGCTGACTGAAGAGCGAATCGAGGATCGTCTCCATCATTTCGCGATGTGCGTCGCTGAATCCCGAATGTGTGACATTGTCGAGCATCGTCTTGTATTCGGCGCGGCGTACGACTGCCGGTTCCACGCCGATGCGATCGAGCAGGTCGCGGGCGAACGGCATTTCCACCGACAGTCCCGTAAGTCCAACCATGCCGCCCGGCTGGACGTAGATCTCGCCGAGCGCGGACGCGATCATGTAGCCCTCGTTGCCGCTGCCGATCTCGCCGATGGTATCGGCCCAGCCGACCGTGGGCTTGCCGCTCTCGCGAAAGCGTTCGAGGGCGGCGATCATTTCCTGGGCCCTGGCGAAGCCATGATCGGTCTCGGCAATGCGTACGAACAGGCCCTCGATGCGGTCGTCGGCAGCGGCCGCGTCGAGGGTGAGCACGAGATCACTCACGCTCATCGATGCACCGTCCTCGAAAAGCTCGAGCGGCGAGAATCCTTCGGCCTCGAAGAAGGGCTCGCGCAGATCGACGATGAGAACGGCCTTGTCCGGAACCCGTGCGCCCGGCGTCGAATGGCCGGAAAACCAGTACCCGGCGCCGATGGCAGCGGCAATGGCGAGAATGAAGAGGAAACCGACGACAGCGAACAGACCGACAAGAAATCGTCTCAAGCCGAACTCCCGAAATGGCGGGCGCCGCGCAGGTCGCGGACGACCGAAGATGGCGACTGTCAGGCAGCCCGCCTGCGGGCGCGCTCGCTTGCGGTCTTGAGCTGGCCGCAGGCGGCGAGAATATCACGGCCGCGCGGCGTGCGCACGGGCGAAGCGTATCCGGTGGCCTCGACAATCGCGGCAAACGCGCGGATGCGATTGTTGGACGAACATTCAAAGATCGTCCCGGGCCACGGGTTGAACGGAATGAGATTGACCTTGGCCGGAATGCCTTCGAGCAGACGCACCAGCTCGCGCGCATCGGCATCACTGTCGTTCACGCCCTTGAGCATGACATATTCGAAAGTGATCGGTCGGCGGGTCGGGTAGCGCCGACAGGCGTCGAGCAGGGCCTCGATATTCCATTTGCGATTGATCGGCACGAGTTCGTCGCGCAACTCGTCGCGAACCGCATGCAGCGAGATGGCGAGACCGACGCCCAGATCACGGCCACACTGCTCGATCTTCGGCACGACGCCCGAGGTCGAGACGGTGATCCGACGACGCGACAGGTTCAGGCCCTCCTCATCCATGGCGAGGCGAAGGGCGGTGGCGAGATTGTCATAGTTGAACAGGGGCTCGCCCATACCCATCACGACGATGTTGGTAAACAGACGGTCATCACCGCCGGTGGGCCATTCGCCGAGCGAATCCCGGGCGACCATGATTTGCGCCAGAATCTCGGCAGGACCGAGATTGCGGACGAGCGGCATGGTTCCGGTGTGGCAGAACGTGCAGGTGAGGGTGCAGCCGACCTGGGTCGATATGCAGAGCGCGCCGCGGTCCTCCTCGGGGATGAACACGCTCTCGACTTCCTGACCGTCGGCGAAGCGCAAAAGCCATTTGCGCGTGCCGTCCTGCGATCGCTGTTCGGCGACGATCTCCGGGCGACCGACCGACCAGTTTTCCGAAAGCGCCGCGCGCGTCGCTTTCGGCAGCGTCGACATCGCCTCGAAATCCGTGGCGCCGCGAAAGTGGATCCAGTGAAACAGCTGCCGGCCGCGCATCCGCGCGCGCTTCGCATCGCCGTCGATGCCGGCGATGATCTCCTCCAGCTGTTCCGGCGTCCTGCCGAGCAGTGCCGGCCGGGTTCCGGATCCGTCAGTTGCCACAGGCATCCCGCATCGCCTGATAGGCCGCGGTAAAACCGAGCAGCGAATATGTATCGATCGAATACGTCTCCTTGGTCGAGGTGCCGCGCACACTCATTTCGGAGCCCTTCTTCATCGCCGCGATCAGCTTGCCGTCATCCTCGGACGTCACGGCCCAGGCATGCTCGCCGCGGGTGAACATCACGAATGTGTTATCGGCGATGGTGAGCTCGACATTGCTGCCGCCGAGATAGGTATAGCCGGGCTGCACGCTGACCTGTTCGTTGGGCCCGTCCATCGGCAGTCTCGCCACCAGCACCGCCGCCGGACCGCGCCGCGTGTAGTCGCCTTCCTCCTTGGTCGGCTCGCTGGCGAT
>JAGREZ010000099.1:0-1158 GCA_020446285.1 Geminicoccaceae bacterium | reverse complement strand
GCGGCGTCTCGTCCTGCGCCCACGCCATCCACGGCGTCAGAACGGTGGCGAATACGAGGAAGAATGGCAAAAGGCGCATGATCTCTCCTCGAAGCGGACTCGATCTCATTCGGCTGACCTCGATCGGAACAAACAGGCAGGTGATCGCGCATGTCGCGGATTTCAGGGGCAGTTGTGTAGCGTGGCGAGGCGCTTTCGTCACCACCCGTTCTCCCGAAACCGGTACAATCATGCGACAGCGTGGCATGTGTCCTTCACTCCCGAAGAACTCATGCAGTCGCGTCGCCGTTCCGTCAAGGCAGCCTGCCGCGGCGCATGCCCGCCGGCGCAGGAACCGGCCCGCCCGGTGCGACCGGACGATCCGGATAGCAGCCGAGGCTTCGCACGCGATCATACATGACGATGGCACCGGCGACGGCGAGATTGATGCAGAAGCGGGTGGGAATGCGGATGGTGTGATCGCAGCGCGCGACCATCGCCGGCGACAGCGAACCGCGCTCCGGGCCGAATACATAGGCCGCCTGCCGGGGGTGGCGAAAGCTCGGTAGGTCGACTGCATCGTCGAGCAGTTCGACGCCGACGAGTGCGCAGTCGCGTGGCAGGTCGAGTTCGGCCACCCCCGGATAATCGTAGATCGGCAGCTGGTGATGTGTGTGGGAGGTATCGGACTTGCTCGCCTTGACCGAATAGTGGGCATCGATGAGAAAGACGAAACTCGCGCCGAAGGCATTCGCCGAACGGACGAGATTGCCGAGATTCATCGGTTTGCTGATACCTTCCGCGCCGATGGCGAAGTAGCCGCGCTGGATGGGTCCGGTCATGGGCGAGGGCCTGTCATGGCCCTGCATGTAGCGTCTTGCGGTCGCACTTTCCAGTACGCTGCAGCGGTGCCAGAGTCCGGCGAGGCGTCAAAGGGGAAGAGACGATCATGAAGGCCGTGGTCTGCAGTGAATTCGGAGACATCGAAGGGCTTTCGATTGCCGAGGTCGAGCCGCCCGAACCGGGTCCCGGCGAAGTCCGGATCGCAGTTTCGGCCGCGGGTCTCAATTTCGCCGACCTTCTCATGGTGAAGGGACGTTACCAGGACCGCCGCGAACCGCCCTTCACGCCGGGCCTCGAGATCGCCGGGCGTATCGAGACCGTCGGCGCCGGCGTGAG
>JAGREZ010000008.1:18916-21917 GCA_020446285.1 Geminicoccaceae bacterium | reverse complement strand
TCATCGCGTAATCGAGATAGGAACGCTTCATCTCGTCTTCGATGGGGACGATATCGAAGGTCTTGGGCTGATCGTTGGCGGCCAAGCGGAGGACTTCCTGAAATGACGCTAAGTTCTGGAACCGGCGCAGGGAATTCGTGTCGTGATGGGTCTAGCAGAAGGGGGGTGCGGAAACAAGCTCAGCCCCCTTTTCGAGCGTTGTCGCCGGTATCGAGCGTGGCCGTGCCATAGAGATGCCACAGGAATATGGCAGCCGCACCGCGAAGTGGATGCCATTCTTCGCTGATCGCGCGCAGCGTTCGTGCCGACGGACGTTCCCCGAGCCCCCGCAGGCGTCGCGCGGCTTCCTGCAGTGCCAGATCGTCGGCGGGCATGACATCGCCGCGATCGAGCGCGAAGAGGAGGTAGATTTCCGCACTCCAGCGACCGAAACCGCGCAGCGCCATGATCCGCGCGATCGCCTCGTCATCGCCGAGCGCCCTGATCCCCTCCGGATCGAAGCGCCCCGCGAGAACCTCTTCGGCGAGGGCGAGCGCGTAACCCGCCTTGCGGCCGCTCATGCCGATCGAACGGAGCAGCGTTTCGCCGCCCGCCGCCACGCTTTCGGCATCGATCCGCCCCGAGAGCCGCTCGTTGAGCCGCCGGCGCAGGGTGGCGGCGGCGCGGGTCGAGACCTGCTGGGCGATGATGATGTCGAGCAGCGTGGCAAAGCCCGGTGGCCGTGTGCGCGGTGCCGGATGACCGATGCGGGCGAGCTCGCGGGCAATATCGGCGTCACGGGCGGCGAGCGCTTCGACGGCCCGCGACAATTCCGACGGCAGCGCAAGCGATAGTGCTTCCGGCCTCACCTGAACGGCGGAACCCGCACCTTCGTGCGATGCTTGATCTCGGGTGCGCTGCCGTCGGGGTTGTTACCCCGGAAATAGGTCTTCTGCCACTTGTCCGAACGCGCCTTCGAGCCCTCGACACCGAGCTCCTTGTTGAAATTCGAGCGGCTGGCGGACCAGCTCTTGTAGAGCTCGTCGAGTTCGGGCTCGCTCGCGATGTCCCGCACCTCGGGTTCGCTCGCCTCGACCAGATCGACAAGGAGCGGGAAGAGGAAGCAGAACGGCTCGCCCTTCTCGAAGCGGATCCGCTGACCGGCGCGGGTGAACTTCCAGTTCATGGTGAAGGTATAGGGTGCCCAGTCGGTCTCGACGATGCCGGCGAGCGGCTGGATCGCGTCCTTGGGCCGGTTGACCGGACCGCCGGCCCACAGATTGACGCCCGGTTCGGTTCGAAACAGCGCATTGACATGGAAGGTGAGCACGCCGCTGCCAAAGTGACTGACCGGCAATTCATGGGCGCCGGCATCGCTGTCGATGCGTATGGCTTCCTTGCCCGCCCCGCCATCCCAGACGGCCTCGAACGCGCTCGCGCAACCGATTTCCCAGCCGCAGGCATTGGCGATGTTGAGCGGCAGGCAGCGATAGGCGAACGCTTGGGGCGATTCGTCCATCCACTGACGTTCCACCGCTGCCGGCCGGATATCGGGGGCCGGTCGTCCAAGAGTAAAAAGCGTGAGTTTCATCGATCCTCGCAATCGCCATCAGGCAAGGTGGACATACCATGAATCACCATCTGTCACCCGCCGCCACCGCGTCACGGTTCCGCTTGCCCCGCATGTGTGGCACATCCGACAGCGGTGGAATCGACAGAGGCGCTCCATGGCTGGCAGGAAACGGGTTTCGGCATTCATCCTCGGCATCATGTTCGTTGCCGGCGGTATCGGCGGACTGTTCTACAACGAGATGCGTTCGGCCGACCGCATCTCGACCCTTCTCGAGGCCGAAGACAGTGTGACGGCGATCCCGCCCGGAACGGTCAATCCGGCGACCGACGGCGGGCTCGTTCACCTGATCGACGAGCCGGAAATCACCGGCATCGCCATCGACCCGCTGCTTGCCGTCGAGGCCGCAGCCCTCAGGCTCGACCGTGTCGTGGAGATGTATCAGTGGCGGGAGGAGAATCAGGGCAGCGGCGACAGCAAGCAGTCGACCTATGTCAGGGTCTGGTCGAAGGAACGCATCCGCTCGGAGACCTTCGACGATCGCGGCGGCCATGACAATCCACCGGCACCGCCGATCGCCTCCCAAAGCTTCTTTCCGTCGTCGGTCGAACTCGGCCGCTATCTGATTTCCGCGCCGGTGCTGGCGATGATCGATGCGGATATCGCGAAGACTCCAAGGGAGCCGCGCAGCATCGAGGGCATCGCCTTTTCGCCCACCGGCAGCTATCTCCAGTCCGGAACACCGGCCGCTCCCGCCATCGGCGACATCCGTATCAGCCTGCTCGCCGCGCAACCGGAGACCGTGACCGCGATGGGCCGCAACGACAATGGCACGATCGGCATCTGGAGGTCGGGCAATGGCGACGAGCTCACCATCCTGCGATCCGGCGCATTCTCCGCCGATGAACTGATCGACGAACAATACACCGCCAACAGCCGCCTCACATGGGCGCTTCGCGCCGCACTCACCCTGTCGATCTTCGTCGGCATGATGATCATCATCAAACGCATCGCCCGGATGGTTCCGGTGATCGGACGCCTCGCGGCAAGGCTGCTGAAGCCCGTGGCCTTCGTGCTGGCGGTCGCCATCGCCCTTGTCACCATGGCATTCGGCTGGCTGGTCTTCCGCCCCGTGCTCAGCCTCATGCTGCTCGCCGGTGCGGGGATACTCGTGCTCGTGCTGCGCTGGATGCGGGCGAAGACACCGGACGAGGACCTCGCCCACGCCGATGTGCCACCACCACCGCCGCCGCCGGGCGCTTCACCGGCCGGCTGAGGAAAGCCGCCGGCTCATGCCCCGGTGACGGCCGAAACGCTTTCGATCACGACGGGTAGCGCCGGCGGTCCCGCTTCACTCAGGACAAAGGCGCGGCGGACAGTTTCGACAGCCGCATCTGCCGCCGCCTCGTCCCGGGCATGCACGAATGCGAGGGGATCGCCGCGCGCGACCTG
>JAGREZ010000008.1:14594-18695 GCA_020446285.1 Geminicoccaceae bacterium | reverse complement strand
TCGAAAAGCGCTCGGCCGCATCACCGGATGCGAGCACTGTCTCCAGCCGCGCACGGCCGTCGCTCATCCCGGCCATGTCCAGCAGGATCCCGCCCAGCGCAAGGGTGATCTCCAGAAGCCGCGGGTCGCGTTCGTCGCCGCGCAGGAAGCGCACGGTCTCGTACACTTCGAGCGCGTTGCCGGCGGTGGTGCCGAGCACCTCGTTCATGTCGGTTATGAGCGCCCTCGCCGGCAGTCCCGCACCGTTGGCGACATCGACCAGCGAGCGGGCAAGCGACCGTGCCTCGTCGATTTCCGCCATGAACGCGCCGCTTCCGGTCTTGACGTCCATCACCAGCGCCGAAGGGCCGGCGGCGAGCTTCTTCGAGAGGATGGAGGCGGTGATGAGCGGCAGGCTCTCGACCGTGGCGGTGACATCGCGAATGGCATAGAGCTTGCGGTCGGCGGGCGCGAGATCGGCGCCGGCACCGACGATGGCGCAGCCTGTCGCCTCCACGACACGGCGAAGGATTGCGCGGTCGGCATGCGCCGCATAGCCCTCGATGCTTTCGAGCTTGTCCAGCGTGCCGCCGGTATGCCCGAGGCCGCGTCCGGAAATCATCGGCACGAACAGGCCGCAGGCGGCGAGCAGCGGTGCGAGGATCAGGCTCACCTTGTCGCCGACGCCGCCGGTGGAATGCTTGTCGACGACCGGACCCGGCAGGTGCGACCAGTCGAGCACGCTGCCCGAGGAACGCATGGCCAGCGTCAGCGCGACGGTCTCGTCCGTGTCCATGCCGTTGAGCAGGATGGCCATCGCCAGCGCGCCGATCTGGCTGTCGGCGAGGCTCCCGTCCGTCATGCCACGCACGAGAAACGCGATTTCCTCCGCCGTGAGTGCGCGGGCGTCGCGTTTTTTGCGGATGAGTTCCTGCGGCAGCATGGCAGGGCGATCAGCGCCGGGCCAGAAGGTCGTCGAGCAGGCCCGACGCGCCGAAGCGCAGCCGGTCCCGCGTGACCCATTCCTCGCCCATGACCCGGTCTGCGAGATGGAGATAGGCGGCGGCATCGTCGGTGGTGCGCACGCCGCCGGAGAGTTTCAGCCCGACCCGGCCCTCGGCCTCCTGGATGACGGCGAGCAGCAATGCCGCCGCTTCGAGCGTCGCGCCGACGGGAATCCTGCCGGTGGACGTCTTGAGAAAATCGACCCCGGCCATCACCGCCGAGCGGGCGACGGCGGTGATGAGCGCACCGTCGGCGAGCCTGCCGGTTTCGAGGATGAGCTTGATCCGGACATCGGGGCCCACGGCGGCGCGGCAGCTTTCGACCAGCTCGCCGGCAAGCTCGATATCACCGGAGAGCGCTGCATCGAGGGGTGCCACCACATCGATCTCGTCGGCTCCGTCGGCCACCGCCGCGGCGCTGTCGTCTGCCGCCTTGAGGATGTCGTCGCCGCCATCGGGGAAGGCGATGACGGTGGCGAGTGCCACATCCGATCCGGCAAGCAGCCCGCGCGCCTGCGGCAGATGCCGGTCGTGGATGCAGACGGCGGCGACCGCGTGCGCGACCGCCTTGCGGCAGAGCCGGTCGATATCCGCCTCGCTCTCCGACCCGCCGAGGGAAGTGAGATCGAGAAGCGGCAGGATCCGCCCGGCGGCGCGTGCATCGCCCCGGATTCCGCGCGCTTCGCCGACGAGACTGTCGATGGTCTGGCGGCCGGTGGCTGACGTATCGCTCATGAGAACATCTCCGCAAAGGCTTCGATCAGCATCGCCACCTTCGGTGCGGCCCGGCGACCCTGTTCCAGTGTTTCACCATGGCTGAGCCGGCCCTCCTCCAGTCCCGCCGCGCGGTTGACGACGATGGAAAGGACGGCGAGCGGCAGGCCGGCATGGGCGGCCGCGATCGCTTCGGCGACCACCGACATGCCGACGATGTCGCCGCCGAGCATGCGCATCATGCGGATTTCCGCCGGGGTCTCGAAGGAGGGTCCCATCCAGCCGGCGTAGATGCCGTGTTCGAGCGGCACGCCGCACCTTGCCGAAGCCGCGTCGAGCAGGCCGAGAAGGTGCCTGTCATAGGCTTCGCTCATGTCCGGGAAGCGCGGGCCGTAGGTATCGTCATTGGCACCGCAGAGCGGATTGATGCCGGTGAGATTGATGTGATCGTCGACGCAGACGATGCAGCCCGCATCGAGCCCGTCGCGAATGCCGCCGACGGCGCTCGTCAGGAGCAATGCACCGACGCCGAGATCCGATATGAGGCGGACGAGGCGCACGGGTGCCATGATGTCGCCCTCGTAGAGATGCGCGCGACCCTCGACGCAGGCGACCCGAAGGTCGCCGATGCGGCCCAGATGGAGCGAACGCACATGCCCCTCGACCGGTGCTCCGGCGAACGGCAGCAGCGCTTCCAGATCGTAGGTCTTCTCGATCGTCAGCAGATCCAGCACCGGAGCGAGGCCCGATCCCAGCACCAGCCCGAGACGCGGGCCGAACGCGCGCGCCTCGGCCAATGCTTCGTCGCTGGCCTCCGTCGCACCGGTGACGGTGGCGGCACCGCGCTCGCTGGCGCCGGCGACATCCAGTGCCTGCGGCCCGAACGCCGCCGGCAGCAGCTCGCCGAGCGTCATGGTCGCCACCTCCGCCGTATCGCCCGTCATGTAGACCGGCACACCGGGTCCGGCATGTTCGAACAGGAGCTGCCGGCAGCCGCCACAGGGCGCGCAGGGGCCATCGCCGCTGCCGGCCACCGCCACCTCGGCTATTCCCTCCTCGCCGGCGGCGATCATCGCCGAGACGGCGCTGCGCTCGGCACAATGTCCCTGCGGATAGGCGGCGTTCTCGACATTGGCACCGACAAAGACCGCTCCCGAAACGGTACGCAGCGCACAGCCCACGCGGAAATTCGAGTAGGGGGCATAGGCCCTCGCGCGCACGGATCGCGCTGCATCGATCAGGTTCCTCATCGTTCCTTCACATAAGGCTGGCCGATGGCCTTCGGCGCGACCGCCTGCCCGACGAAGCCCGCGAGCAGGAGAATGGTGAGAAGATAGGGCAGTGCCTGGATGGCCTGGATCGGAATCTGTCCGATACCGGGAATGTCCACACCCTGCAACCGCGCCTGCAGGGCATCGGTGAATGCGAACAGCAGGCAGGCGAGAAGGGCGGGCACCGGCCGCCATTTGCCGAAGATGAGCGCAGCGAGCGCCAGATAGCCCATGCCCGCGGTCATGTTGCGGGTGAAGCCGACATTCTGGGCGATGGAGAGATAGGCGCCGGCGATACCGCAGAGAACGCCCGTTGCCATCAATGCGCGATAGCGCATCAGCGTGACCGAAATGCCGGCCGTATCCACCGCACCCGGATTCTCGCCGACCGCGCGCAGCCGCAGCCCGAACCGCGTCCGGTAGACGATCCACGCAACGAGCGGAACCGCCAGCGCCGCCACATAGACGAGCAGATTGTGGCCGCTGATGACTTCGACATAGAGTTGCCCGACATAGGGAATCCTGCCGATCTCGGTGGAAAACGGCAGTTCGATCGGCTGGAAGCGGGTGCCGGCGCCGGTGACCTGCACCCGTCCGGCCTGATCGAACCAGGCGTCCGCCAGTGTCGGGCCGAGCCCCGCGACGGCGATGTTGATGGCCATGCCGGAGACCACCTGATCGCCCCTGTGGGTGATGCTGGCGAAGCCGTGGACCATCGCCAGCGCGACCGAGACGAGGATCGCCATGCCCAGCCCCATCCATGCCGAGCCCGTGGTCTGGGCGATGACGGCGGCGGCGAATGCGGCACCGAGCATCTTGCCTTCGAGACCGATATCGACCACGCCCGAGCGTTCCGAGAAGAGACCGGCGAGGGCGGCGAGCACGAGCGGGGCGGCGAGGCGGATGGTGCTGTCGAGGAGGAGCAGCGCGGAGAGATAGCTGAATTCCATCGTTCATGCGCCTCCGGCAGACACGGGACGCGCGAAGACCCGCTCCAGTGCGGGCCGGAACATGTGCTCCAGCGCGCCGGCGAAGAGGATGACCAGTCCCTGGATGACGACCACCATGTCGCGATTGATCGCCGGCATGTCGAAGGACAGTTCCGAGCCGCCCTGATAGAGCGCGCCGAAGAG